>DXDK01000015.1 GCA_019115545.1 Candidatus Evtepia faecavium | reverse complement strand
ATGGCCCTGGTGGCGGCGGCGGTGGTGGTGGTCCTGGCGGTGCTCTCCGCCGGGAAGCACCGGAACTTTGACCGCTGCTATGCCGAGGCCTTCCTCCCCCGCTCCCCCCTGGGGCTCACTCTCCAGCTGGCGGGGGTAGTGCTGCTGGCCATCGGGGGCTTTCTCTCCCTGGCCCACTGGGTGCAGAGCCCTCTGTCCGCCGAGGGCCAGCGCACCGTGAGCGTGGCCTGGGCGGGGCTGGGCATCCTGGCCCTGCTGGCCGCCGCGGGGATCTACTTCGTGGTGCTGAAAATGCGCCGGGGCCAGCCCATCCTCTCCGCCTGGGTGACCCTGCCGGGGTTTGCCGGGTGCCTGTGGATCATGTCCAACTACTATGAGAACTGGGCGGCCAACCCCTCCCTGGGGCAGTACCTCATCCCCATGCTGGGGGCCCTGCTGTCCATGCTGGCCTGCTTCTTCATGGGGGGCTTTGCCTTTGAGAAGGGGCGGGTCACCGCCACCCTCCTCTGCGCCCTGGCCGGCTCGGCCCTGAACCTCATGGCCCTGGCCGACGGCCTGCCCCTGGCGGACACCGCCCTCTATCTGGGCATGACCTTCTACCTGCTGGCCTCGGCCTCCGCCCTGGCCGACAGCGACGCCCGGCCGGAGACGGCCGCCCCCGCCTGCTCGGCCCACTGCGCCACCTGCGCCGGCTGCGCCCCCATGGGCACCCTGCCGGCCAAGGAGGAGAAGAAGAAATCCGGCGGCACGGCTTCCTGAAGCCCCCGCCTTGTCCCGATATCCCACAACGATCTGCCCCCCTGCCGGGGCTATGGAGGTTACGCGAACATGGAAAGAGAACAGAAGAAAAAGTTTTATATCACCACCCCCATCTACTACCCCTCGGACAAGCTCCACATCGGCCACACCTACTGCACCGTAGCCACCGACGCCATGGCCCGGTACAAGCGGCTCCAGGGCTATGACGTGATGTTCCTCACCGGCACCGACGAGCACGGCCAGAAGATCGAGGACAAGGCCAAGGAGGCCGGCGTCACCCCCCAGGAGTTCGTGGACCGCATCGTCACCGGGGAGAAGGGGGTGCTGGACCTGTGGAAGCTGATGAACATCTCCAACGACCGCTTCATCCGCACCACCGACGACTACCACGTCTCCGCCATTCAGAAGATCTTCAAGAAGATGTATGAAAACGGGGACATCTACAAGGGCAAGTACGTGGGCAAGTACTGCAAGCCCTGCGAGTCCTTCTGGACCGAGAGCCAGCTGGTGGACGGCAAGTGCCCCGACTGCGGCCGGCCTGTCCAGGACGCCGAGGAGGAGGCCTACTTCTTCCGCCTGTCCAAGTACGCCGACAAGGTCCAGGACCTGCTGGAGAACACCGACTTCCTCCAGCCCCGCTCCCGGGTCCACGAGATGGTGAACAACTTCATCAAGCCCGGGCTGGAGGACCTGTGCGTGTCCCGGACCTCCTTCTCCTGGGGGGTGCCCGTGGACTTTGACCCCGGCCACGTGGTCTATGTGTGGGTGGACGCCCTGTCCAACTACATCACCGCCCTGGGGTACGACAACGATAAGTATGATGACTACGACCACTACTGGCCGGCGGACTACCACTTCGTGGGCAAGGAGATCGTCCGCTTCCACTCCATCATCTGGCCGGCCATGCTGATGAGCCTGGGCCTGCCCCTGCCCCACCACGTCTTCGGCCACGGCTGGCTGCTGCTGGACGGGGGGAAGATGTCCAAGTCCAAGGGCAACGTGGTGGACCCCTACGTCCTGGCGGAGAAGTTCGGGGTGGACGCCCTGCGCTTCTTCCTCATGCGCACCTTCCCCTTCGGCTCCGACGGGAACTTCTCCAACGAGCTGCTCATCAACACCATCAACGTGGACCTGGCCAACGACCTGGGCAACCTGGTCAGCCGCACCACCGCCATGGTGCAGAAGTACTTCGGCGGGACCCTCCCCGCCGGGTGCAAGGCCTGGGCCGCCCCTGAGGCCTATGACACCGAGCTGATCACCTGGGCCTCCGCCCTGCGGGACAAGTACCAGGCCGACATGGACGCCTGCGCCCCCCACAAGGCCCTGGACGAGGTCTTCAAGGTCATCCAGCGGGCCAACAAATACATCGACGAGTCCATGCCCTGGGCCCTGGCCAAGGATATGGAGGCCAACGGCCCCCGGCTGGCCCATGTGCTCTACAACCTCCTGGAGGCCACCCGGATCTGCGGCATCCTGCTGACCCCCTTCATCCCGGACTCCTGCGCCAAGCTCTTCGCCCAGATCGGGGCCGACGAGACCTGCCAGAGCTGGGACTCCGCCGCCCAGTGGGGCAGCCGGCCGGAGACCGCCGCCGTCACCAAGGGGGCCAACCTCTTCCCCCGGGTGGACATGGACCAGGCCTTGGCCGAGCTGGAGGAAATCCGCGCCGCCGCTGCCGCCCCCGCCCAGCCCGCCATCGAGCTGGAGCCCTGGGAGGCGGAAGTGGACTTTGACACCTTCTGCAAATCCGACTTCCGGGTGGTGAAGGTGAAGGCCTGCGAGGCGGTGAAGAAGTCCAAAAAACTCTTAAAGTTCACCCTGGACGACGGCTCCGGCACCGACCGGCAGATCCTCTCGGGCATCGCCATGTACTACAAGCCCGAGGACCTGGTGGGCAAGACCCTGGTGGCCATCGTGAACCTGCCCCCCCGGAAGATGATGGGCCAGGAGAGCCAGGGGATGCTCCTCTCCGCCGTGCACAAGGAGAACGGGGCGGAAGTGCTCCACCTGATGATGGTGGACGACGGGATCCCCGCTGGGGCGAAGTTGTGCTGAGGGCAGAACCGTTCTGCAATACCAATGGAATCGCCGCAGCGGAAAGGCTTCCGCTGTGGCGATTTTTCGCAAAAGAGAACGGCATTTCGACTGACTTGCGCGCCGATTTTGCGCTCTGTTTTGTGCGCCTCTCCAAATCCAAAAAATTTTCCAAAATCCTGTCACAAAATGCCCCTCTGAAGCGTTATATATAGTAGAAACGCATCCTCCCTGCTTCCTTTCACGGATGGATTCCCTGCCCCCGCCCCGCCGCAGCGTGTGCCCTGCGGCGGGGCGGGGTCTTTTTACAAAATTTTCCCCGCGGGGGTGAAAGAAATCTCCGCCCTGGGGGGATAGGATAGGTGAACGGGTCCTCGTACCAAACCAAAGGAGGTGATCCCTTGCCCAGAGAGACGGAGAACTGGGTCCACGCCCTGTATGTCCGCTATGCCCCGGACCTGTACCGGGGGGCAAAGTACCGGCTCCAGGACCCGGAGCTGGCCTATGACCTGGTCCAGGAGGTGTTCCTCGCCCTTCTGGACCACCCTGGCCGGGTGAAGGACCATCCCAACCCCGGCGGCTGGCTGTGGAAGACCCTGCAGCACAAGATCGCCCACGCCGTGGCCCGGCAAGGGGTCCGCGCCCGGCGGGAGACGGGGCCGGAGGCCCTGGACTTCCTGGCCGCCCCGGACCGGCCGGGGTCCCTGGAGGACCTGCTGCCCCGGCAGCTGTCCCCCCGGGACAAGGCGCTGCTGAAAATGGCCTACGAGGAGGGCCTCACTTACCAGGAGATGGGCCGGCGGCTGGGGGTCCCCCCGGCCACCTGCGGCACCTGGCTCCACCGGGCCAGGCAGCGGTGCCGGCGCTATCTCACGGAACCGGAAGGAGGGTATCCCTATGAAACGTAATCCCAATCTCCCGCCCCCAGACCGGGAGGAGGCCCTGATCCAGGAGCTGGAGGCCCTCCTGGACCAGGAGAACCCAGACGAAGCCCGCCTCCACGCCCTGCTGGACCAGCTGGACCGCCGCACCGGCGGCGCCCCCCTGGACCCGGCGGAGGGCTGGGCCGACCTCCAGCGCCGCCGGGCACCCCGGCCCCGCCGGCGGTGGGGCCGCCTGCCGGTGGCCGTGGCGGCGGTGGTGGTGTGTTTGGCGGTGTCTGTGGCCGCCCTGGGGGATCACTGGGGGCTTCACGACAAGTTCGCCGACTACTTCGGCATCACCCAGGAGACCGCGCCCCTGCTCCAGGAGACGGGCACCCTGCCCAACTGCGCCGTGACCCGGAACGGGGCCACGGTGACCATCCGGCAGACGGTAGCCGACGCCAACGGGGTCTATGTCCTCTATGAACTGGAGACGCCGGAGACGGTCTCCCTTACGGAGCAGTACTTCTACTGGCGGGGCGGGGCGGACCTGTCCCTGTCCACGGACGGGACGGAGGCGAACCTCTCCCTTACCGGCGGGCAGCTGGAGGTCCTGGACGACCACCACGCCCTGTTCCTGGCAAGCATCCAGAGCGACCGGCAGGATATCCAGCCGGGAGAGCTGACCCTGGTGCTCCGGGACCTGGGCTACTTTACAACGGATCCCCAGCACCCCGACGAGACGCGTTTCGTCCCCGTGCTGGAGGGCACCTGGAAGCTCTCCTGGGCCCTTACCGCAGTGGAGCCTGGCCGGGACCTTGCCCTGGCCCAGCCGGTGGTCTGGCAGGGGGTCATGTATCCCTTTGACCGGCTCACCCTGACCCCCCTCTCCCTGGCGGTGTTTGGGACCTATGACGCCGAGCCTGCAGACGGGACGGCGGAAACCTTCCCCTGGGAGGGGTATCCTCCCCTGGCTCTGGTGTTCCGGGACGGGACCCGGCTGGACCTGGGCGCCTGGGGAGAGGAAGGGGAAACGGCCAAAGCCTACCACGCCGGCGGGGCCTTCAACGGCACAAACTACGACGTCCGGATCTATGTCCAGTTTGCGGAGATCCTGGACCCCGCCCAAGTCACCGCCATCCAGATCGGCGACCAGACCTATCCCCTGGCGGGGTAACCCGCCCCACGAAAAACCCGGGAACGCCCCTTTGGCGTTCCCGGGTTGCTTTTCTTATGGCGTGTTGGCCACGATGGCCCGCACTTCGTTCAGGTCCCGGATGTCGTACCGGATGGCCATGTCCGGGGGGAGGGGGGCCCCTTTGGGGTTGTACCAGCAGCAGGGAATCCCCGCCCGGAGTCCCCCGGCCATGTCGCTGGTGAGGGAGTCCCCCACCAGGAGGAGCTCCTCCCGGGGCGGGTCCCCCAGGGCCTGGAGCACCGGCCGGAAAAAGTCCAGGCTGGGCTTCTCCGCCCCGATGTCCTCAGAGATGAACAGCCCGTCCAGAAAGGCCCCCAGGCCGGAGCGGGCCAGCTTTTTCTCCTGGACCCGCCGGGCCCCGTTGGTGACCAGGTACTGCCGCACCTGGCCGTGGAGGTCCCGGAGGAGGGCGTCGCTGTGGTCGAGAAAGACCACCGTCTCCCCCAGGTAGTCCTGGTAGGTGCGGTTGAAGGCGGCGGGGTCCGGCCCGGCGATGCCCTCGGCCTGGAAGAACTCCACGAACCGCTGGGTGAGCAGCTGGGCCTTGGTGATCTCCCCCCGCTCCAGCCGCTTCCAGTAGCGGTCGTTGAGGGCAGCGTAGCGGGCGACCCGGTCCTCCGGGCAGGGGCCCAGGCGGAAGGCGGCGAAGGCCTGCTGGATGGCCTGTCGCTCGGCCGCGGGGAAGTCCAGCAAAGTGTTGTCCAGGTCCCAAAGCAGGGTTTTGATCATAGGGGGCCTCCTCAATATGGGATAATTTTCTGCAGAAAAGTCGGACTACAGGGTCCGGGGCAGGGCTGGGCCGAAGAGGGGGGGCCGATAGACCCGTCCCGAAGGCCCTTCCCATGGCGGCGCAGCTCAGTTGGGATAGAACTCCGCCGGGCACTCCTCCACCGTCACCCCGGTGTAGTAGTGCTGGAGGATCTCCGTATAGGTGCTCCCCTCCAGGGCCATGGCGTCGGCGCCGTACTGGCTCATCCCCACCCCGTGGCCGAAGCCCGTCACGTCAAAGACAAACTGGCTGCCGTCATAGGTCAGGGTGAAGGAGGCCGACCGCAGACCGAAGATCTGCCGGGCCTGGGCCCCGGTGACAGTGACGCCCCCGATGGTCACGGCGTGGACGCTGCCCCCCTCCGTGGTCTGGACCTCCCCCACCCAGGTGGAGGGCTCCCCGGAGAGGTCGGCCTCCGGCCGGGCGGCCAGGAAGGCCTCCTGGAACTCCTGGGCGGAGAGGGTCACCTGGCTCTCGTAGTTGGGCACGTCGCTCCCCTCAGGGGAGGGGACGCTCTGGAGATAGGGCACGTCGTTGCCCCACACCTCCACCGCGTCCTGGGTGGCCGCGGCGGAGGAGGAGTGGAAGACGGCGTCGATGAGCTGGCCGTCGTAGAGGATCACCTGGTTGCCGGTCTCCGCCACGGCGGCGGTGATCTTGTTGGTGTATTCTATGGCGCTGTCCCCCCAGTTGGCCTGGGCGTCGGCCCGGGAGATCCAGGCCTGGCAGCAGGCGTAGTCGGTGCACAGGTCGGCGTCGGGGTGGTTGTCGGTGGGGCCCTTGTTCAGGGCATAGGTCCGGGCGGCCACCGCCTGGGCCTTCAGGGCCTCCTCCTCAAAGGAGGCGGGCATCTCGGCGGCCACCACCCCCCAGAGGTACTGGTTTAAGTCCATCTCGGTGACCTGGCCGTCCTGGCCCAAGACCCGCAGAGTGTGGCCGCTGTCGGGGAGGGCCATTTCCTCCTGGGCGGGGGGTTCCTGGGCCTGCTGGGCCGTGCCCTGGTGGATGAGAACCACCAGAAGCACCACCGCCGCCACCAGCAGCAGGGCAACGCCGATCACTTTTTTCATGGGAGAGACCTCCTTTTCGACCAACCCGGGAAATTCCCGGGGAAAAACCAATGATGCCGCGGCCCCAGGGCGGGGCCACGGCATCATCATAGCATAGGGGCGGGGAATTTTCCACCTTATTTTCCCGCATCCTCCGGGGGCTGGGGGCACCGGGGGAAGGTGAGGACCACCTTGAACAGGTCCCCGTCGATGGTCAGGTCAAACCGCCCGTGCTGGAGCTGGGTGAGGTCCCGGGCGATGGACAGGCCCAAGCCGCTGCCCTCGGTGGACCGGGCGGCGTCCCCCCGGACGAAACGGTCCATGAGCTCCTCGGCGGAGATGTTCAGGGGGGTGGCGGAGATGTTCCGGAAGGTCACAGCCACCTCGGCCTCCGTTGCCTGGCAGGAGAGATACACCCGGGTGCCGGGCATGGCGTACTTCTGGGCGTTGCTCAGCAGGTTCTCAAACACCCGCCACAGCAGCTGCCCGTCGGCGGAGATCCAGGGGGCCTCCTCCGCCGGGGTGAGGACCAGGGAGAGGTCCCGGGCGGCCAGGCGCTCCTGGTATTCCCCAGAGCTCTGGGAGAGCAGGACGTTCACGTCTGTGGGCTGGAAGTGCACCGTGAGGTTCCCCGTGGAGGCCTTGGAGGCCTCCACCAGGTCCTCGGTGAGCTTCTTCAGCCGGGCGGCCTGGCGGTCCAGCACGTTCAGGTACTCCCTGGCCTGGTCGTTGGGCATGGGCTCCTTTTTCAGCAAGTCCACGTAGCTGACGATGGACGTCAGGGGGGTCTTGATGTCGTGGGAGACGTTGGTGATGAGCTCGGTCTTCATCCGCTCGGACTTCATCTGCTCCTCCACGGCGTGCTGGATGCCCTGGCGGAGGTTGTTGAGGTTTTCGCCGTGTCTCCGGAACTCGCCGTAGAGGCGGTCGGTGGGCACCTTGTAGTCCAGGTTGCCGGCGGCCAGTTGATCCCCGCCGGCCCGGAGCTCCTTCATAGCCAGGATGACGTAGACCACCAGGGCGCCCTGAAGCACCTTCAGCAGGAACCAGATGAGGATTCCGCCGCCGCTGTAGGCGACGGCATCAAAGGCGCACAGGAACTCCAGCAGGCACAGCCCCAGGAAGCACAGCCCCGCCGCCCAGAACCGCAGGAGGAAGTCCAGCAATCGGTGCCACAGTTCCCGGGGCCGGGGGATCCTCTCTCGGAGGCGGCGGAGGGAGAGGTTGTCTCCCAGCACCCCCGCCCGGTACCGCCGGGCCAGGGAGACGCAGCCTATGGCCAGCAGGGCCACCGCCACCCCGGTGCCGATGAGGGGCCCGGCGGGCAGGATGGACAGGGAATACTCTGCTTCAGAGGAGACGTCCAGCCCGCCCAGAAGGAGCCAGAGGATGGCCACCACGGCCATGCCGATTCCCAGCAGGTCTGTGGGAACCTTTCGGTCCAGCCAGGGGAGGGACAGGGTCCCGTCCTGGTTCCGCCGGCGGCCGGCGCCATAGACCAGCAGGGCCAGGGCCAGGGCGCCCAGCACCCCGCCGGCCACGGCGGCGATGAGAAAATCGTATCTGGACGTTAGCATACTACTGGAGAATTGAAAAGCACAAAACAATTCGCTGGGACTGGAGCGCAGGTCTGTGGTGGCATACCCGGTGACGGTGACGGGCACCGGGTCCCCCCGAGAGAAGCAGGTGGCAAAGAGGGTGTAGCGTCCGGTTTCTTCTTCGGTTCCCACCGACCCATAGTTGTACTCCACGTCCTCATACTGGTGGTACAGCGTTTCCAGTGCCTGTTCCCGTTCAGATTCCGTGGCATAGGTCTCCTGGAAGGTGGTGGTCTCTGTGGGGGTAAAGGAGGTGTGTACGGTGCAGGTGAGGGCATACGCTTCTTCATCTATGGTGTTCTGGGAGAGCAGGACGGCCCCCCGGTCGCGGACGATTTGGAAACCGAAGTTGTCGTCGTCGATCAGGTAGCGGACAGCCTCCACGCTGCCGTCGTTCTCCCGGGCCAGGGTATACTCCTGGGCGATGGCTTGGGTGTAGTCCTGGAGGACTTGGTTGACCTCGTTTTCCACGACGGTGGTGTAGCCGGTGGTTTGATAGCCGCCCCGCTGGGCCAGCCACGCCGCCTGCTGCCCGCAGACCAGGCAGAGGGTCAATCCGACGATGCACACCACCCAGGCCAGGGCCCGGGCTTTGGGCTTTTCCGAAAGGGCAGAAAAGAGTCTCATGGTTTCCCTCCTTCCAGTTTGTACCCCTGGCCCCAGACCACTTTGATGTAGCGGGGGTCCGAGGGGTTGATCTCCAACTTTTCCCGGAGGTGGCGGATGTGGACGGCCACGGCATTCTCCACCCCGTAGGGCTCCTCCCCCCACACGGTGCGGTAGATCCGCTTGGGGGAGAACACCGTGCCCGGGTGCTGCAGGAGCAGCCGGAGGATGTCATACTCCCGGGGGGTGAGGGCCACGGGCTCCCCGTCCAGGGTGACGGACTTGGCCCGGTCGTCCAGGACGATGCCCCCGGCCTGGAGGGTGGTGGGCTGCACCACCCCGCCCCCCAGCTGGAGGTAGCGCCGCAGCTGGGACTTCACCCGGGCCAGGACCTCCACGGGGTTGAAGGGTTTGGTGACGTAATCGTCCGCCCCCAGGTTCAGGCCCAGGATCTTGTCGGTGTCCTCCGACTTGGCGGTGAGGAGGATCACCGGCACGTTGGACACCTCCCGCAGCCGGGTCATGGCGGCGATGCCGTCCAGCTTGGGCATCATGATGTCCAGCAGCACCAGGTGGACGTCCTCCTTGGCCAGGATGGCCAGGGCCTCCTCCCCGTCATAGGCGGGAAAGACCTGGTACCCGCTGGTGGAGAGATAGATGGTCAGGGCGGAGACGATGTCCTTCTCATCGTCGCAGACTAAGATGTTGTACATGATCCGTCACCTCCTACGGGTATCATAGCGGAAGGGGGATTAAGAAACAAGGTGGGGAAGGTTTAAGATTTTCTTAAGGACAGCCCAGGGCCCCTGCCGAAGAGCAGGGGCCCTGGGAAGGAAAGGCGTGGGGGGTTACAGGCCGTACTCCTCCGCCAGCTTTTGGAACTTGGGCAGGGCCCGGCGGATCTGCTGGGTGGGCACGCAGTAGGAGATGCGGACATGGCCCGGGCAGCCGAAGCTGTCCCCAGGGACCAGGACCAGGTCATACTTCCGGGCCCGCTGGCAGAAGGCGTTGGCGTCGGGTTCCAGGGACCGGGGGAAGAGGTAGAAGGCCCCCTCGGGCTGGGCGCAGGTGTAGCCCATCTCCCGCAGGGCATTCAGGAGCAGGTCCCGGTTCTCCCGGTACACGGCGATGTCCGCGGTCTGGCCGGCGCAGTTGGCCACCACCAGCTGGAAGAGGCTGGGGGCGCACACATACCCCAGGGCCCGCCCGGCCCCGCACACGGCGGCGTAGACCAGATCGAAGTCCTCCGCCTCCCGGGGGATCAGGACGTAGCCGATCCGCTGCCCCGGCAGGGAGAGGGACTTGCTGTAGGAATAACACACCAGGGTGTTGGCATAATAGGAGGGGACCCAGGGCAGGGGGGCCTGCTGGTAGACGATCTCCCGATAGGGCTCGTCAGAGATCAGCCAGATGGGGTGGCCGTATTCCCGGGACTTCTCGTCGAGCAGCTGGGCCAGCTTCCGGATGGTCTCCTCGGAGTAGACCACCCCGGTGGGGTTGTTGGGGCTGTTGATGATAACCCCCTTCGCCTGGGGGGAGAGGGCGGCCTCCAGGGCGGCAAAGTCGATCTGGAAGTCCTCTATGTTGGCGGGCACGGCGGTGAGGGTGCCCCCGGCGCTCTCCACGAACACCTTGTACTCCGGGAAATAGGGGGCGAAGGTCAGGAACTCGTCCCCCGGGCAGCCCAGGGCAGAGAGAACGCAGCACAGGGCCCCCGCCGCCCCGGCGGTGAGGTAGAAGCAGTCGGGGTCATAGTGGGTGCCGTAGCGGCGGTTCAAATCGTCGGCCAGGGCCTGGCGGACCGAGGCGTCCCCCTGGGCAGGGGTGTAGCCGTGGAGGAGGATGGGGTCCACCGTGTCCACCAGCTGGTGGACCATCTGGGCCACAGTGTCCGGGGCGGGGACGCTGGGGTTGCCGATGGAGAAGTCGTCCACGTTTTCCGGGCCCACTTCCGCCGCCCGGGCCTGGGCAAAGGCAAAGGCCTCCCGGATCTCCGACTTGGCGGTGCCCAGGTCCACCATGCGTTGGGATAAGGTTGTCATATCGTAGCCTCCCGTCTTTGGGGTAAATTTCATCTCCCAGTATACCACAAAGGCCGCCCGGGGACAACGGGGCGCTGGCGAAGGTTGATTTTAGCACTCTCAAGTTTTGAGTGCTAACGTTTACAGTTTAGACATAAAATCTGCTAGGATTGTTCATAAAATCGCAGTAACATATGAACCGTAGACAGGAGGTGCCCGGAAAGATCCGGGCAAAGCCAAGCACTCCGGTCTCGAGATTGCAAGTTTATGTACCAGCTGCCGGCCCGGTCACGCCGGGTCGGCTCCCCAATAAATCACCAGAAGGAGCGACGCATAATGTTTGGTATGATTCCCTTTGAGCGCAGCGACAACAACATTTTCGATCTGTTTGACAACTTCCAGAAGCAGTTCTTCCGCAACTCCAACGCCACCCTGCCCGCCTTCCGGGCGGACATCCGGGACCTGGACGACAAGTTCGTCCTGGAGGCGGAGCTGCCCGGGTTCAACAAGGAGGACATCTCCCTGGACCTGAAGGAAGGCATCCTCACCATCAAGGCCGAGCACAAGGAAGCCCAGGAGCAGAAGCAGGGTGAGTATATCCGCCGGGAGCGCCGGACCGGATCCTTCGCCCGGAGCTTCGATGTCTCCGGCATCGACGAGAGCGGCATCTCCGCCGCCTACAAGAACGGGATCTTAGAGGTGACCCTGCCCAAGCAGGCCCCTGTGGTGCCGGAGAGCCGGCAGATCGATATCCTCTAATGACCATATCCTCCTCTCTTTTCTCTCTCATGTCTTTGTAACCCCCATGGCACAAGGGCGCCGGTGCAGTCGCCGGCGCCCCTTTGCCGTCGGGAACAGAATCCCATCGCCATCCACCCACCCCGGAAAGGAGTGAATGTTTATGAACGCAGAAAAACTCACCCAGAAATCCGCCGAGGCCATCCGCGCCGCCCAGACCATCGCCCAGGAATACGGCAACCCCCAGATCGAACAGGCCCACCTGCTGTGGGCCCTGCTCCAGGACGCCGAGGGCCTCATCCCCCAGCTGCTGGCGGGGATGGGGATCACCGTGCCCTCCTTCCAGGCAGCGGTACAGGACCTGGTGGAGCGGCAGCCCCGGGTGTCCTCCTCCGGCCATGAGCCTGGAAGGATCTACATCTCCGCCGACACGGAAAAGGCCCTGAACCGGGCCGAGAAGATCGCCGGAGAGATGAAGGACGAATACACCTCTGTGGAGCACCTCTTCCTGGGGCTCCTGGAGACCGCCGGCCGGGATCTGGGCCGGGTGTTCTCCGACTATCAGATCACCAAGGAGAAGGCCCTCCAGGCCCTCTCCTCCGTCCGGGGGAACCAGCGGGTGACCTCGGACAACCCCGAGGAGACCTACGGGGCCCTGAAGAAATACGGCACCGACCTGGTGGAGCGGGCCCGGCAGAACAAGCTGGACCCCGTCATCGGCCGGGACGACGAGATCC
>DXDK01000089.1 GCA_019115545.1 Candidatus Evtepia faecavium | reverse complement strand
AACGCCCTGACCTGCGAGTCCGACGATCCCAGCGCCCCCGACTATGCCTGCATCAAGGAACTGATGGACGCCGTGGACGACTACATTCCCACTCCTCCCCGTGACGACAGCCTGCCCTTCCTGATGCCCGTGGAGGACGTGTTCACCATCTCCGGCCGCGGCACCGTGGCCACCGGCCGTGTGGAGCGTGGCCAGATCAAGATGGGCGACCCCGTTGAGATCGTGGGCCTGGCCGACGAGATCAAGAAGTCCGTCATCACCGGCATCGAGATGTTCCGCAAGCTGCTGGACTATGCTGAGGCCGGCGACAACGTGGGCACCCTGCTCCGCGGCATCGACAAGAAGGAGATCGAGAGAGGCCAGGTTCTGGCTAAGCCCGGCTCCATCCACCCCCACACCAAGTTCTCTGGCCAGGTGTACGTCCTGTCCAAGGACGAGGGTGGCCGTCACACCCCCTTCTTCAACAACTATCGTCCTCAGTTCTACTTCCGTACCACTGACGTGACCGGCATCATCACCCTGCCCGAGGGCGTGGAGATGTGCATGCCCGGCGACAACGTGGTCATGAACGTGGAGCTGATCACCCCCATCGCCATCGAGAAGGGCCTGCGCTTCGCCATCCGCGAGGGCGGCCGTACCGTTGGTTCCGGTGTTGTCACCGAGGTTGCCGAGTAATTTCTCGCACACTGCAGAAGGGCAAAGCGGAAGCTTTGCCCTTCTGTTTTTTCTATCCGAACCCGAGAGGAGGGACCCTGTGAGCACCGACACGACCATTGACACCGAGGCCCTGGGCAACAGCGTGGAGCAGGGGGTGGACAACCTCTTCCGCGACGGCTGGGGCGGGGCCCTGGAGACCATCCTCTTCGCCGCCCTGCTCCTGGTGGTCTGCCTGGTGGCGAAGGCCATCCTGCTCAAGATCCTGGACCGGGCCCTGAACAAGCTCACCCACGTGGAGCGGAGCCTGCACACCTTCATCCGCTCCATGGCCAACATCCTGCTGTGGTTTGTGACCCTCATGGTGGTGGCGGAGTCCTTGGGCATCAACGCCAACTCCCTGCTGGCCCTGGTGGGGGTGCTGGGCCTGGCGGTCTCCCTGGCGGTGAAGGACAGCCTGGCCAACCTGGCCAGCGGCCTGACCATCCTGAGCACCAAACCCTTCAAGGTGGGGGACTATGTGGAGATCGGCGACATCGAGGGCACCGTCCAGGACATCGGCCTGGTGTACACCAGCCTGAACACCCTGGACAACCGCCGCATCCTGGTGCCCAACAGCAACGTGGTGGACGAAGAGGTCATCAACTACACCACGGAGCCCCTGCGCCGGGTGGACCTGAAGGTCACCGCCGCCTACGACGCCCCGGTGGAGGGGGTCAAGGCGGCCATCCAGGCCGTCATCGCCCGCCACGAGAAGATCCTGGCCGACCCCGCCCCCTTCGCCCGGCTGTCGGGCTATGGGGACAGCGCCTTGGAATACACCGTCCGGGTCTGGTGCCAGAACCAGGACTACTGGACGGTCTACCATGATCTCCTGGAGGGGATCAAGACCGCCTTCGACGAGCAGGGGATCTCCATCCCCTATCCCCAGATGGAGGTCACCCTCCGGAAGTGAGGCAGAAAACCGCCCCCATGGGGCGGTTTTTTCCTGTCCGGATCCGGGGCGGGCCGGGTGCCTGGCGGGGCGTCATTGCTGGATCGGATAGGCCAGCCCCTGGAGGAAACCGTCCCCGGCGTTGGAAAAGACCTCCCCGCCGATGACCTGGTCCCGGTAGAGGAGCAGGCTGGCCCAGATGTCCTCCTGGAGGCCGGGGTAGTTTTTCACGGCGTAGGTGTACCGCTGGACGGTCTTTCCGGCGTACTGGGTCAGGTCGAATCCCTGGGCGCTCTGGAGGGCCAGGTAGTCGGCATAGGCCCCGTCAAAGGCGTCGGGGAGGCGGATGTCCTCCTGGCTGACGGCCTCCTCGCCCACCAGCCAGCCGCAGCCCTCCAGATAGGCCACCCGGTCCTCGTTGCTCTTGACGTTCCGGGGGTCGGCCTGAAGGGGGAGGACCACCTGGGCGGTCTGGATGTCCTGGGCCAGGTTCAGGGTGGCGCCCAGGGCCCCCAGGGCCACAAAGGCCAGGGCGCAGGCGGCCGCCAGGCGTCGGGGGCGGAGTTTCTTGGCAGTGATGATCATGGACGGCAGCTCCTCTCAGCGCCGCAGGGGGTCCGGCGGCGGAAATCTTCCCCTTAGCCTATGTCCACGGGGAGAAAAATATGTTACAATGGGCCCCATAGAGCAATCGACAGAAAAAGGAGGATTTCCCCATGGAACGACTGGATAAGCTCCTGGCAGCCACCGGCCGCTGGTCCCGGCGGGAGGCCAAGGCCCTGGTGAAGGCCGGCCGGGTGCGGGTGGCGGGGGTCCTGCCCCAGGGGCCGGAGGACAAGATCACCCCCGGCACCCCGGTCACCGTGGACGGCCGCCTGGTGGACACGGAGAGCTTCACCTACCTCATGCTCCACAAGCCCGCCGGGGTGGTCTCCGCCACGGAGGACGCCCGGGAGAAGACGGTGCTGGACCTGATCCCCCCGGACCTGCGCCGCCGGGGCCTCTTCCCCGTGGGCCGGCTGGACAAGGACACCGAGGGCCTGCTCCTGCTCACCAACGACGGGGCCCTGTCCCACCAGCTCCTCTCCCCGGCCCGGCACGTGGAGAAGGTGTACTACGTGGAGGTGGAGGGCCAGCTGGACCAGGCCGACCAGGCGGCCTTCCGCCGGGGGATCATCCTGGCCGACGGCACGGTGTGCTGCCCGGCGGGGCTGACGGTGCTGGAAGAGGCCAGCCACGGCCTGGTGGCCATCAAGGAGGGGAAATACCACCAGGTGCGGCGGATGCTGGCCGCCCGGGGCAAGCCGGTGACCTACATCAAGCGCCTGTCCATGGGCCCCATCACCCTGGACCCGGACCTGCCGCCGGGGGCCTGGCGGCCCCTCACCCGGGCGGAACTGGCCCATTTACGGCGATAAAGGGAATCATTTCGGCATTTTCCACAAATGTTTATAAAAAACCTATTGAAATCCCTCGAAAGAACGGCTATAATAGGGACTATTCCACAGCACCTGAAAGGGGAATTCGAATTTTCGCGTGTCGAAAGGGCGAAGGGCCCCTGTTCAATCATAGGAACAAGGAGGAAATGGATATGTCCAGCAGAGTATTTCAAAGCATTGTACTCCAGATGAAGGAGTGCACGGACCGGGTCATCGGTGTCATCGACGACCAGGGCACCGTGGTCTCCTGCAATCAGCTGACCTGGATCGGGGAGAAGTGGGAAGGCGCCGCCTCCGCGCTGAACGCCAACGACGGCGCGGTGGTGATCTATGGGGACAAGACCTTCAAGTCCCTGGCCAGCCGCAGTTCCCATTACGACTACGCCGCCTTCGTCCAGGGCAGCGACGAGCAGGCCAAGCTCATCTGCTCCATGGTCACCGTGGCCCTCAACAGCGCCAAGGCCTACTATGAGGAGAAGCACGACAAGACCGCCTTCGTCAAGAGCATCATCTCCGACAACATCCTGCTGGGGGACATCTACGTCCGGGCCAAGGAGCTGCACTTCGCCTCCGAGGCCCAGCGGGCCGTCTTCCTGGTGCGCCAGGTGGACTCGGCGGACATCGCCGCCGTGGACGTGGTGCAGAACCTCTTCGCCGACAGCCCCGACGACTTTGTCATCTCCATCAATGAGACCGACATCGCCGTCATCAAGACCCTCACCGAGGGCGGGGACAGCAAGGAGATCTACCGCATCGCCAAGAGCATCGAGGATGCCCTGGCCCAGAGCTTGAAGATCAAGGTCACCATCGGCATCGGCACCGTGGTCAGCCACATCCGGGACCTGGCCCGGGCGTATAAGGAAGCCGGCGTGGCCATCGACGTGGGCAAGGTCTTCGACACCGAGAAGACCATCATCACCTACGAGAACCTGGGCATCGGCCGGCTGATCTACCAGTTGCCCACGGTGATGTGCGAGATGTTCCTCCAGGAAGTCTTTAAGAAGAACCCCATCGACGCCCTGGACCAGGAGACCCTGTTCACCATCAACAAGTTCTTTGAGAACAACCTCAACGTCTCCGAGACCGCCCGGAAGCTCTTCGTCCACCGCAACACCCTGGTCTACCGCCTGGAGAAGATCAAGAAGCTCACCGGCCTGGACCTGCGGGAGTTTGACGACGCCATCACCTTCAAGGTGGCCCTGATGGTGAAGAAGTACCTGGTTTCCCGGGGTATTGAGTCCTGAGAAACCGAAAGAACCAGCCAAAGGAGTGTTATTTTGATTCGACTGACGGATATTCATAAGGAGTATCAAAACGGCACCAAGGCCCTGAAAGGGGTCAGTATGCAGATCGATGACGGGGAGTTTGTCTTCCTGGTGGGGCCCTCGGGCTCCGGGAAGTCCACCATCATCAAGCTCATCACCGCCGAGGTGGAGGCCACCCGGGGGAAGCTGATGGTCAACGGCTACAACCTCCGGGACATCAGCGAGAAGCAGATCCCCCTGCTCCGCCGCACCATCGGGGTGGTGTTCCAGGACTTCCGCCTCATCGACAAAAAGACCGTTTATGAAAACATCGAGGTGGCCATGCGGGCCGTGGGGGCCACCACCAAGGAGATCCAGCGGCGCATCCCCTATGTGCTGGACCTGGTGGGCCTGACCAACAAGGGGGGGCGCCTGCCCACCCAGCTCTCCGGCGGGGAGCAGCAGCGGGTGGCCATCGCCCGGGCCCTGGCCAACAACCCCAGCGTCATCATCGCCGACGAGCCCACCGGCAACTTGGACCCCGCCCGTTCCCTGGAGATCATGTCCCTGCTGGAGAAGATCAACGACATGGGCACCACCATCCTGGTGGTCACCCACGAGCGGGAGCTGGTCAACCGCTTCGGCAAGCGGGTGGTGGCCATCGAGAGCGGACGCATCATCAGCGACGCGGCAGGAGGGTATTACGGCAATGGGTGAGAAACAGATTTGGTATCATATCAGGGAGGGTGTCCGGAGTATCTTTACCCATGGGCTCATGTCCTTCGCCGCCGTGTGCATGACGGTGGCCTGCCTGCTGATCATGGGCTCTTTCACCCTCATCGCGGTGAACGCCGGCAACATCCTCCAGGACCTGGAGGACGAGAACGAGTTTTTGGCCTATGTGGACGACTCCCTCAGCCAGAACGAAGCCAGAGCCCTCCAGAGCGAGATCGAAGGGGTGCCCAACGTGGCCACCGTCACCTTCATCACCAAGGAGGAGGCCCGGCAGAACTTCATCGACCAGCAGGGGAACTCCGACCTGTTTGAGAGCACCCCGGCGGACTCCTTCCGGGACCGGTACAGCATCCACGTCAACGACATCGAGCAGATGGAGGAGACCGTGGCCCAGGTGGAGCAGATCTCCGGCATCGCCGACACCCGGGCCGCCCTGGAGGTGGCCGACGGCTTTGTCATGGTGAGCAACGTGGCCACCGCCATCGCCGTCATCCTCATCGTCATGCTGGTGGTGATCTCGGTGTTCATCATCGCCAACACCATCAAGCTGGCCACCTTCACCCGGCGGGAGGAGATCGCCATCATGAAGATGTGCGGCGCCACCAACTGGTTCGTCCGGGCGCCCTTCCTGGTGGAGGGCATGATCCTGGGCCTGGCGGGGGGCCTCATCGCTTTCTTCCTCCAGTGGGCGGTCTACGGCCTGATCACCAAGGCCATGATGGAGAGCGGCATCTTCAACATCATCACCACCATCCCCTTCGGGAACATCTCCCACGTGGTCCTGCTGGCCTTCCTGGGCGCGGGCTTTGCCATCGGCGCCGGGGGCTCGGTGATGGCCATCCGGAAGTTCCTGAAAGTGTAAGCGGGAAGAAGGTGCATGACCCTGAGCAAGCAGAAGAAAGGCAGGGATCCCTACCGCCTGCAGAAGCGGATCATGGCAGTGATCGCGGTGATCCTGTGCATCTCCCTTATCCTCTCCCTGGTGGCCGGCGTGCTGGCCTGGTGAGAGGGACCCATACAGCGACCCAAGACGCGGCGGCTTCGGCCGCCGCGTTTGCTTCCCCGCCCAGGCGGCGGGAGGAAGGAGGAACCCCATGGAAGGGAAGAAGAAACGCCGGTGGAAGACCCTGCTGCTGGCAGTGGTGTGCTTTGTCCTGGGCGGGGGCGTGACCCTGACGGTGGCCTGGCAGGCCCTGGGGCAGGACGGGCAGGCCCTCCTCCAGGCCTATCGCCTGGTCACCGGGAAGTTTGTGGGGGAGTATGACCAGCGGACCATGGTGGAGTCCACCCTGGAGAACATGGTCACCGCCCTGGGGGACCGCTGGTCGGGGTATCTGGATCCCCAAGAGGCCCAGCAGGTGAAAACCGCCCGGGCCAACACCTACGTGGGCATCGGCGTCACCGTGGGCCAGGAGCCCGAGGACGGCCTGGAGATCCTCCGGGTCACGGAGGGAGGCCCCGCCCAGGCGGCCGGCCTCGCCCCCGGGGAGATCATCCGGGGGGTGGACGGCCAGACCATCACGGCGGAGAACCGCGCCGACCTGGTGAACGCCATCCAGGGGGAGGCGGGCACCACCGTCACCCTGGAGGTGGAGGGGACCGACGGCGCCCGCCGGACGGTGGAGGTCACCCGCCAGGAGATCCACGGCCTCACCGCCGCCTGGACCATGCTGGCGGACCAGGTGGGCCTGGTAAACATCCAGAACTTCTACTCCGGCACCGCCGACCTGGTGAGGCAGGGGGTGGAGGAGCTCCAGGCCCAGGGGGCCCGGGCCCTGGTCTTTGACCTGCGGAACAACCCCGGGGGATACGTCACGGAGCTCACAGAGATCCTGGACTTTCTCCTGCCCGAGGGGACCATCTTCATCAGCCGCACCAACGACGGGGAGGAGACGGTGTACACCTCCGACGCCGCCTGCGTCGACCTGCCCATGGCGGTGCTGGTGAACGCCGAAAGCTACAGCGCCGCGGAGTTCTTCGCCGCCGAGCTCCGGGAGGCCGCCGGGGCGGTGGTGGCCGGGGAACAGACCAGCGGCAAGGGATATTCCCAGATGCTCTTCACCCTGGCCGACGGCAGCGCCATCAGCCTCTCCACCGCCCGGTACTACACCGGCAGCGGGATCTCCCTCATCGGCACCGGGGTGACGCCGGAGCCTTTGGTGGCACTTTCCCAGGAGGAAGCCCAGCGCCTGCTGGCCGGGACCCTGTCCCCGGAGGAGGACCCCCAGCTCCAGAGCGCCCTGGAGGCTCTGGGGTGAGGCGGGGCAATTTGTATGCTGCGCCCCTGCCTGCCTGTCAGGAAGCGCGAACCTGGAGGGAAAGGGCCCCTGAAACGAGGTTCCTTTCCCCCTCTTTCTCCCCTTCCCCTTGACAGACCGGGAGAAACTTCCTATAATACTTAGGCGTATCACCGGGATTTTTTATTTTTATATGTGTAGGGTGCCCGGGCCCTGTGAAATCTCATCCCATATGGAAGGTGTGTCAACCAATATGGCAAAGGAATACCGACTCAGCGCCGAGCGCCTGGAAGAACTCAAGCAGGAGCTCACCTATCTGAAAACCGTCCGGGAAAAGGAAGTGGCGGAACTCATCAAGGAGGCCCGCTCCTTCGGCGACCTCTCGGAGAACAGCGAATACGACGAGGCCAAGAACGAGCAGGGCAAGCTCTACTCCCGCATCGCGGAGCTGGACGAGATCCTCTCCAACTACACCATCATCGAGGAGCAGGAGACCGCCCAGGACATCGTCCACGTGGGCAACAGCGTGATGGTGAAGGACCTGGAGTTTGACGAGACCCTCACCTATCAGATCGTGGGCTCCCAGGAGGCCGACCCCATGAACGGCCGGATCTCTGAGGACTCCCCCTTCGGCAAGGCCCTGCTGGGCAAGAAGGCCGGGGAGGAAGTGGTGGTGGAGGCCCCCGCCGGCAACATCCACTACCAGATCCTGGAGATCCAGAGATAACAGAGAAAAGGAGCGGCAGAACATGGCAGAGAAGAACAAGAAGGAACAGACCGGCGAGCAGGAGCAGGACCTCTCCCAGATCCTCCAGGTGCGCCGGGACAAGCTGGCCGCCCTCCAGGCGGCGGGGAAGGACCCCTTCCAGCAGACCAAGTTTACGGTCTCCGCCCACGCCCAGGAGATCAAGGACCACTTCGACGAGATGGAGGGCAAGCCCGTCACCATCGCCGGGCGGCTGATGTCTAAGCGGGGCATGGGCAAGGTGAGCTTCTGCGACCTGCAGGACAAGTCCGGCCGGATCCAGCTCTACGCCCGGAAGGACGAGATGGACGAGGCGGTCTACAACGAGTTCAAGAAATACGACATCGGCGACCTGGTGGGGGTGGAAGGCGAGGTTTTCCGCACCCAGCGGGGGGAGATGAGCGTCCGGTGCAAGCAGGTCACCCTTCTCTCCAAGTCCCTGCGGCCCCTGCCGGAGAAGTTCCACGGCCTGCAGGACAAGGAGCTGCGCTACCGCCAGCGGTATGTGGACCTCATCGTAAACCCCGACTCCCGGCGCAACTTTGAGGTGCGCAGCAAGTTTGTCAGCTACCTGCGGGCCTTCCTGGACGGCCGGGGATACATGGAGGTGGAGACCCCGGTTCTCAACACCATCTCCGGCGGCGCCACCGCCCGGCCCTTCATCACCCACCACAACACCCTGGATATCGACATGTACATGCGCATCGCCACGGAGCTGCACTTAAAGCGGCTCATCGTGGGCGGCCTGGAGCGGGTGTATGAGATCGGCCGCATCTTCCGCAACGAGGGCATGGACACCAAGCACAACCCCGAGTTCACCACCGTGGAGCTCTACGAGGCCTATGCCGACTTCAACGACATGATGGACCTCTTCGAGGACTTCCTCTCCTCCGCCGCCCAGAAGATCCTGGGGACCTATGAGGTCACCTGGCAGGGGGAGCAGATCAACCTGGCCCCCGGCTGGCGGCGCCTGACCATGGCCGAGGCCGTCAAGGAATACCTGGGGGTGGACTTCATGGCCATCGACGACGATGCCGCCGCTGTGGCCGCCGCCAAGGCCATCGGCATCGACATGGACGGGGTGGAGCCCACCTGGGGCCACGCCCTGTACGAGTGCTTTGACCAGAAGGTGGAGGGCCTGCTGATCCAGCCCACCTTCATCACCATGCACCCGGTGGACGTCTCCCCCCTGGCCAAGCGCTCCCCCAAGGACCCCCGGCTCACCGAGCGGTTTGAGCTGTTCATCTGCCGCAGCGAGATGGGCAACGCCTTCTCCGAGCTCAACGACCCCATCGACCAGAAGCAGCGCTTCCAGAAGCAGGTGGAGATGCGGGCCAAGGGTGACGAGGAGGCCGGCATGATGGACGAGGACTACATCAACGCCCTGGAGTACGGCCTGCCCCCCACGGGAGGCCTGGGCATCGGCATCGACCGGTGCGTCATGCTCCTCACCGGGGCCGACTCCATCCGGGACGTCATCCTCTTCCCCACCATGAAGCCCCTGGACAGCGAGGCCCCCAAGGCCTCTGCCCCCGCCCAGGAGGCCGCCCCCGCCGCCCCGGCGGCCATCGACCTGTCCAAGGTGGAGATCGAACCCCTCTTCCAGGACATGGTGGACTTTGAGACCTTCTCCAAGTCCGACTTCCGGGTGGTGAAGGTGAAGGCCTGCGAGGCGGTGAAGAAGAGCAAGAAGCTCTTGAAGTTCACCCTGGACGATGGCAGCGGCACCGACCGGGTCATCCTCAGCGGCATCCACGACTACTACGAGCCCGAGGAGCTGGTGGGGAAGACGGCGGTGGCCATCACCAACCTGCCCCCCCGGAAGATGATGGGCATCGACTCCTGCGGCATGCTCATCTCCGCCATCCACCACGAGGAGGGCCAGGAGCGGCTGAACTTCCTGCTGGTGGACGACAGCATCCCCGCCGGGGCCAAGCTGTACTGAGACAACAACGTCCCCCCACCCAAATGGGGGCGCCGTGGACAACGGTGCAATTCAGGGGCCAGCCTCTGCGGGAGTCTGGCCCCTTTTCCATGGAAGAAACCGAGAAAGAAGGGGAGACGGCATGGAGCGAAAAACCGGCGTAGACTTTCTGCGGATGTTCCTGATGTTTCTGGTGCCCATCCTCCACCTGCTGGGGGACGGCGGGGTGCTGGCCAACACCCAGTGGATGTCGGGCCAGTACCTCTCCGGCTGGCTGCTGGAGGCGGCGGCCCTGTGCGCGGTGGACTGCTTCGCCCTCATCAGCGGATACGTGGGGTACACGGCTAAGTTCCGCTGGTCCCGGGTGGCCAACCTGTGGCTGAGCATCGTCTTCTACACCCTGGGGATCACCGCCCTGTTTGCCCTGGTGGTGCCCGGGTCGGTGAACGGGAAGACCTGGTTTGCGGCCTTCTTCCCGGTGATCAGCAGCCAGTACTGGTTCATCACGGCTTATGTGGGGATGTTCTTCTTCATCCCCCTGATGAACCTGGCCCTGGAAAGGGCGGGGAAGCGGATCCTCACGGAGGTCTTGGTGGCGGTGATGGTGGTTTTCTCCTTCCTGCCCTGCCTGTTCACCATGCTGCTCCAGGAGTCCCCCTTCGGCCTGCACCGGGGGTACAGCCTGGTGTGGCTGGCCATCCTCTACCTGCTGGGGGGTTATCTGAGAAAGTATGACATCCCCCGGACCATCTCCCGGAAAAAGGCGGCGGCCCTGTTCTGCGCCTGCACCCTGCTGGCCTGGCTGAGCAAGGTGGGCATCGAGCTGGTCACCAACCGGGTGCTGGGATACCCCGCCGGGGGCACCAGCTTTGTCTCCTACGTCTCCCCGCTGATCGTGGCCAACGCTGTGGCCCTGCTGTGCTTCTTTGCCCGGACGGAGTTCCGGGGCCGGGGGATGGGTAAGCTCATCGCCCTGCTCTCCCCGGCGGCCTTGGGGGTGTATCTCATCCATGTTCACCCCTTGGTGTGGAACCGGGTGATCCAGAACTGCGCCGCCTTTGCCGGGGCCTGGCCGGTGTGGAAGATGCTCCTGTTGGTGCTGGCCCTGGCCTTTGGAATCTACCTGATCTGTTCCCTGGTGGATGTGGTGCGCATCCGGCTGTTCCAGGCCCTGAAGATCCCGGCCCTGTGCCGGAAGTTGGACGGCCTGCTCCAGCGCCTGCCCTGGGGAGACCCCGGGGAAGGGGAGCAAAGCCGCTGACTTGCATCTCCCGGGAGGATATGCTATCATGATTTCATATCCATCCACGAGAAAGGGCACATCACCTGAGAACGCGATAGGGGGAGGACGATGGAGACCATTACAAGCAGAACCAACCCCCTCATCACCCGCATCCGCAAACTCACCGCCAGCCGCAAGGCCCGGCGGGAGGCCGGCCTGATGGTGTGCGAGGGGCCCAAGATGCTGGCCGAGGCCCTCCGCTGGGGAGCGGGTCTGGACACCCTGCTCTGGGCGGAGGGGACCGCGCCCCCGGCGGGCATCCCCGCCCAGGCCCGGCAGGTGGCGGTGCCGGCGGACCTGCTCCGGTCGGTGGCCCCCACCCAGACCCCCCAGCAGGTCCTCTTCCTGTGCGCCCTGCCGGACCGGGCCCTGCCGGAGGAACTCCCCGGCAGCCGGTACCTGGTGCTGGATGGGCTCCAGGACCCCGGCAACGTGGGCACCCTCTGGCGCACCGCCGACGCCTTCGGGGCAGATGGGCTGATCCTCCTCCCCGGCTGTGCTGACCCCTGGGGGCCCAAGACCCTTCGAGCCACCATGGGGGCCTGCTTCCGCCTGCCGGTGTGGGAGGGGACGCTGGAGACCCTCCTCCCCCGGCTGGAAAAGGCGGCCCTGCCCCTCTACGCCACCGCCCTGCGGGAGGACACGGAGGACATCCGAGGGGTCCCCCTCACCCGGGCGGCGGTGGTCATCGGCAGCGAGGGCCAGGGGGTCTCCCCCCCGGTGCTGGCCGCCTGCGAAAAGACTTTGAAGATCCCCATGCGGGAGCGGTGCGAGTCCCTCAACGCCGCCGCCGCCGGTACGGTGGTGCTGTGGCAGATGGGATGGGGCACCTGACTCCCACGGAAAACACCCCATATGGAAAGGAGAGGCGGCCATGAGCAACCTGCGCCACTGGCTTTGGCTGAGCACCCGGAGCCCCGCTCCGGGGATGTACGCAGCCCGGATCCTGGAGCATTTCGGCACCCCGGAGAGGGCCTACTACGCCGACAGCGCCGCCTATGAGGCCATCCCGGGCCTGCCCGGCTCGGTGCGCCAGGCGTTGGAGGACAAGGACTTGACCCCGGCGGAGACCATCCTGACCAAGTGCAGGCAGCTGGGGATCTGGATCCTCACCCTCCAGGACGCGGGCTATCCCCAGCGGCTGCGGCAGCTGGACAGCGCCCCCTGCGTCCTCTACGGCAAGGGCACCTTGCCCCAGCTGGACAGCCTCCCCACGGTGGCCATCGTGGGGGCCCGGCAGGCCAGCCCCTATGGGGTGATGGCCGCCCGGAAGTTCGGCATGGACCTGGCCCGCCAGGGCCTGGTGGTGGTCAGCGGCAGCGCCCACGGGGTGGATGCCGCCGCCCTCCAGGGGGCCCTCCGGGGCGGGGGAGAGGTGGTGTCGGTGCTGGGCAACGGCATCGACGTGACCTACCCCGCCGGCAACCAGGACCTCTACGACGACGTGGCCGCCGCGGGGGCTCTGCTCAGTGAGTATCCCCCGGGGACCCCGCCGGCGGGGTCCCACTTCCCCGTGCGCAACCGCATCCTGGCCGGGCTGAGCCTGGGGGTGCTGGTGGTGGAGGGGAAGGAGACCAGCGGCGCCCTCATCACCGCCCGGTGGGCCCTGGAACAGGGGCGGGACGTGTTCGCCGTCCCCGGGGGGATCGACGTCCCCCTGAGCCGGGGCCCCAACGGCCTGATCCACCGGGGGGAGGCCCGGCTGGTCCAGGACGCCTGGGACATCGTGGAGGAATACCGCAGCCTCTTCCCGGATACACTCCAGGGAAAGACGCCCCTGTCCCCAGGGGCTTCGGCCGCCCGGCTCACCCGGGGCATGCCCCAGCCGGAGGAACCCCCGGCTGAGGAGGAGGCCCCCAAGCCGGCCCCGCCCAAGAAACCCAAACCGGCGCCCCCCAAGGCGCCCCCGCCTCCGGAGGAGGCAGACCTCCCCCTGCAGCCCAAGCTGGTGATCGACCCCAGCCGGGACCGGGGGGCCTTTACCGACGACCAGCTGGCCGTCCTCCGGGCCCTGCAAGGGGAGCGGACCCTCACCGCCGAGGAGCTGGTGGAGGCCGCGGGCATCCCTGCCCGGCGGGTGCTCTCCACCCTGACCCTCCTGCAGATCCGCCAGCTGGTGGCGGAGGAGGGGCGGCGCTTTTCCACCCAGGTGGAGCTGAAGGAAGAACCCTGACATCCGGCAGCGCCGGATGAGACCATAGAGGGCCCTCCGGGGCCCATCCCACCCCCGCGCCGGGAAGCGCCGGCCCGGGGGAGAAATACGGAGGAAATCCCGTGGCGAAATCGAATCTGGTGATCGTGGAGTCACCGGCCAAAGCAAAAACCATTGGAAAATACCTGGGGCCAGGCTATGAGGTGCTGGCCTCCATGGGCCATGTGCGGGACCTGCCCAAGAGCAAGATGGGGGTGGACCTGGACAGCGGCGACTTTACCCCCCACTACCAGCCCATCCCCGGCAAGGAGGAGGTCATCCAGACCCTCAAGCAGGCCGCCGACCAGAGCGAGCAAGTCTACCTGGCCACCGACCCGGACCGGGAAGGGGAGGCCATCTCCTGGCACTTGAAGGAACTGCTGGACCTGCCCGACGGCAAGACCAGCCGGGTGACTTTTAACGAGATCACCAAAAAGGTGGTCACCGAGAGCATCGCCGCCCCCCGGGACATCGACCAGAACCTGGTGGACGCCCAGCAGGCCCGGCGGATCCTGGACCGGATCGTGGGCTATGAGCTCTCCCCCCTGCTGTGGAAGAAGATCCGCCGGGGCCTGTCTGCCGGGCGGGTGCAGTCCGTGGCCACCCGGCTGGTGGCCGAGCGGGAGGAGGAGATCCGGGCCTTTGTCCCCCAGGAGTACTGGACCCTGGAGGTCACCCTGGACCGGGTGGCCCCCAACCAGGGCAGCTTCAAAACCCAGTTCTACGGCCGGGAGAAGAAGATGGAGCTGAAGTCCCAGGAGGATGTGGACCAGGTGCTCTCCGCCATCCGCACCGCCCCCTTCTCGGTGAGCAAGATCAAGCGCCAGGACAAGAACCGCGCCCCGGCGCCCCCCTTCATCACCTCTACCCTCCAGCAGGAGGCCTCCCGGAAGCTGAACATGACCCCCCGGCGGACCATGTCCATCGCCCAGCAGCTCTACGAGGGCGTGGACATCGAGGGGGAGGGGACCGTGGGTCTCATCACGTACATGCGTACCGACTCCCTGCGGCTGTCCGACGAGGCCGTGGCCGCCGCCCGGGCCTTTGCCGGGGCCCGGTATGGCCAGGCATATCTCCCCGACGCCCCCCGGCAGTTCAAGGCCAAGGCCGGCGCCCAGGACGCCCACGAGGCCATCCGCCCCTCCAACGTGGACCTCACTCCGGAGAGCGTCCGGAAGAGCCTCACCCTGGAGCAGTACCGCCTGTATAAGCTCATCTGGAGCCGCTTCCTGGCCTGCCAGATGGCCTCCGCCGTCTACGACAGCCTGGGCATCGAGGTCACCAGCGCCGGTTACGTCTTCAAGGCCAGCCGGTCGGAGGTGAAGTTCCCCGGCTTCCTGGCGGTGTACGAGGAGGGCAAGGACGAGGAAGGCGGGGAGATCCAGACCCGCCTGCCCAACCTCCAGGAGGGGGAGCCCCTCACCCTGGGGGAGACCAAGCCGGAGCAGAAGTTCACCCAGCCCCCCACCCGGTATACCGAGGCCACCCTCATCCGGGCTCTGGAGGAGAAGGGGATCGGCCGGCCCTCTACCTACGCCCCCACCATCTCCACCATCATGGCCCGGGAATACGTGGTGAAGGACGGCAAGTACCTCCACACCACCCCCCTGGGGGAGGTGGTCACCACCCTGATGAAGGACAAGTTCCACGACATTGTGGACTACGCCTTCACCGCCGACATGGAGAGCCGCCTGGACAAGGTGGAGAGCGGCGAGGAGAACTGGAAAAAGGTCCTGGGGGACTTCTACCAGGACTTCCACCAGGAGCTGGTCCAGGCCGA
Organism: Candidatus Evtepia faecavium; assembly: GCA_019115545.1. Classification (GTDB taxonomy): domain Bacteria; phylum Bacillota; class Clostridia; order Oscillospirales; family Oscillospiraceae; genus Evtepia; species Evtepia faecavium. The sequence goes on along the minus strand of DXDK01000089.1, from coordinate 18,526 downwards.
GCAGGACCTGGACGGCACCCGGATCAAGGTGCCCGACGAGGTCTCCGACGAGGTGTGTGACGTGTGCGGCCGGCAGCTGGTGGTGAAGTCCGGCCGGTTCGGCCGCTTCCTGGCCTGCCCCGGCTTCCCGGAGTGTACCTTCACCAAGCCCATCGTCATCCAGATGCCCGGCAAGTGCCCCAAGTGCGGGGGGCGGATTTTGAAAAAGACCTCCCGCAACGGCTACACCTACTACGGCTGCGAGTACAACGGGGACAAACTGGGCCGGGCCTGTGACTTCATGACCTGGGACGTGCCGGTGAAGGAGACCTGTCCCGAGTGCGGCTGGACCCTGTTCAAAAAGTCCGGCCGGGGCTTTAAGAAGCCCTTCTGCATCAACCCCGAGTGCCCCGCCTTCGTTCCCGAGGAGAAGCGGGGCGGCTTCCGCAAGAAGAAAACCGAGGCGGCAGACACCGCCCCGGCAGAGCAGGGGACCGAAGCCGCCCAGGAGACGGCCCCCAAGAAGATCGCCGTCAAGGCAGAGAAGAAGCCCGCCGCCAAGAAGACCGCGGCGGCCAAGAAGCCTGCGGCGAAAAAGACCACCGCCAAAAAGACAGCGGCCAAGAAAACGACCACCAAAAAGACCACTGCCAAAAAGGCGGCAGAGCCCACCCAGGAGGAGCACCATGACTGAGCCTGTGACCATCCTGGGGGCCGGCCTGGCCGGGTGCGAGGCCGCCTGGCAGCTGGCCAACCGGGGCATCCCCGTGACCCTGTGGGAGATGAAGCCGGAGAAGATGACCCCCGCCCACCACTCCCCCCTGCTGGGAGAATTGGTGTGCTCCAACTCCCTGCGGTCTGACCAGCTGGAGAATGCGGTGGGCCTGCTGAAAGAGGAACTGCGGCGGCTGAACTCCCTGATCCTCCGGTGTGCTGACACCCATCGGGTGGCCGCCGGGGGAGCTTTGGCGGTGGACCGGATGGCCTTTTCCCAGGCCATCACCGAGGCCATCCAGGGGCATCCCAACATCACCCTCCGGTCCGGGGAGGTGACGGCCCTCCCGGCCCAGGGCCAGGTGATCGTGGCCACCGGCCCCCTCACCGCCGATGCCCTGGCCGAGGACATCGCCCAAAAATTCCCCGCCGGGGGGTACTTGCACTTCTACGACGCCGCCGCCCCCCTGGTGACCTTTGAGAGCATCGACATGGACAGCGCCTGGTTTGCCTCCCGGTACGACAAGGGCACGGCGGATTACATCAACTGCCCCCTGACCCAGGAGGAGTACCTGGCCTTCTGGCGGGAACTCTGCGCCGCCAAGGAGGCCCCGGTCCACGGTTTTGAGGATAAGAATGTCTTTGAAGGGTGCATGCCGGTGGAGGTGATGGCCCGGCGGGGGGAGCAGACCCTGTGCTACGGTCCCCTGAAGCCCCGGGGCCTCCGGGACCCCAAGACCGGGCAGGAGCCCTTCGCCGTGGTCCAGCTGCGGCGGGACAACGCGGTGGGCACCATCTATAACCTGGTGGGCTTCCAGACCCACCTCACTTGGCCGGAGCAGAAGCGGGTGTTCTCCATGATCCCCGCCCTGCGCCATGCGGAATTCCTCCGCTACGGGGTGATGCACCGGAACACCTATCTGGACTCCCCCCGGCTGCTGGACCGGTACTACCGGGTGAAGGCAGAGCCCCGCATCGTCTTTGCCGGCCAGATCACCGGGGTGGAGGGGTACGTGGAGTCCACCGCCTCCGGCTGCCTGGCGGCCTTGGAACTGGCCCGCCGGCTGGAGGGGAAGCCCTCCATCGACTTTCCCAGGGAGACCGCCATCGGCGCCCTGGCCCTGTACATCAGCGACGAGACGGTGGCCCACTTCCAGCCCATGAACGTAAACTTCGGCATCATGCCCCCCCTGGGTTACCGGGTGAAGGGGAAACGGAACAAGAACGCCGCCCTGTCCCAGCGGGCCCTGGAGTGCCTGGCGGGGCTGGGGGAGCTTTGAGAAAGGGGATACCCCAATGAAGATCATCGTAGACGCCATGGGCGGCGACAACGCCCCCCAGGCCCCTGTGGAGGGGGCCCTCCGGGCCCGGAAGGAACTGGGGGTGGAGATTGTCCTCACCGGCCGGGAGGAGGCCATCCTGGCCTGCCTGGCCAAGCTGGGCCACCAGAGCCCGCCCCAGGGGGTGGCAATCGCCCCCGCCAGCCAGGTCATCGACATGGAGGACAACCCCGCCCGGGCCTTTAAGGACAAGCCGGACTCCTCCATGACCGTGGGCCTGAACCTGCTGAAGGCCGGGCAGGGGGACGCCTTCGTCTCCGCCGGGTCCACCGGGGCCCTGCTGTCGGCAGCCACCCTGGTGGTCAAGCGGATCCGGGGCATCCGCCGGGCGGCCCTGGCCCCGGTGGTGCCCAACGCCACGGGGAACATGGTGCTCATCGACTGCGGGGCCACCGCCGAGTGCACCCCGGAATATCTGCTGCAGTTTGCCTACATGGGCTCCTACTACGCCCAGCGGTTTCTGGGCATCGAGCGCCCCCGGGTGGGCCTGCTGAACATCGGCACCGAGCCCAGCAAGGGCATGGAGCTGCAAAAGGAGGCCCACGCCCTGCTCACCCAGGCCCACGAGGCCGGGCGCATCCGCTTCATCGGCAACATCGAGGGCCGGGAGGCCATCAGCCAGGGGGTGGACGTGCTGGTGACCGACGGGTTCACCGGGAACATCTTCCTGAAAACCATGGAGGGGGCGGCCTCCCTCTTCACCCGCAGCCTCAAGGACATGCTCCTGGGCAGCGCCAAGACCAAGCTGGCCGCCCTGCTGCTCAAGGAGAAGCTGGCCGCCTTCAAAAAGCGCTTTGACGCCAACGAGGTGGGGGGCACCGCCCTGCTGGGCATCTCCCAGCCGGTGGTGAAGGCCCACGGCTCCTCCAACGGCTACGCCTTCTTCAACGCCATCCGCCAGGCCCAGGTGGTGGCCCGGGAGGATATCGTGGGGGACATCGCCGCCAACGTGGACCACATGAGCCTGCCCCGGGGGAAGAAAGAGGGATGATTTTTCCGATTCCCTATTGACAGAACGGGAAAACGTCCCTATATTAGGGTACAGCGATTCCCTCAGCACCAAGAAAATGGAGACCCAAAAGGAGCATGTGGATATGATTTTAGAGAAGTTGCAGACCTTGATTGCGGATCAGTTGGGCGTGGACGGCAACAGCATCACCATGGACACCAACTTTGAGGAAGATTTGGGCGTGGACTCTCTGGATATCGTGGAGCTGTCCATGGCTTTGGAAGAGGAATTTGACATCGGCGAGATGAGCGAAGAGGACCTGGCCTCCATCAAGACCGTGGGGGACCTGGTGAACTACCTGCAGAGCAAGCTGGATATTTGACGAACATGGGCAGGCCGGCAGCCTCCGCGTTGCGGCCGGGGCTGCCTGGGGGAGGAGGAGACGCGATGCGGCCATTGGAAGAAAAACTCGGCTATACCTTCCGGGATAAACATCTGCTGGAAAACGCCCTCACCCACAGCTCCTATGCCAACGAGCACCGGGAGGCCGGCGCCCACAGCAACGAGCGGCTGGAGTTTTTGGGGGACTCCATCCTGGGCCTGGTGGTGGCTGACCACCTCTACCGCACCCGCCCCGACCTGCCGGAGGGGGACCTCACCCGCATCCGGGCCGCCCTGGTGTGCGAGAGCAGCCTGGTGGAGGTGGCCCAGGGCCTGGACCTGGGCAGCTACCTCCGCCTGGGCAAGGGGGAGGACCACGGCGGCGGCCGGGCCCGCCCCTCCATCCAGGCCGACGCGGTGGAGGCCCTGCTGGCCGCCGTCTATCTGGACGGAGGCATCGGCCAGGCCCGGAAGCTCATCCACGCCCTGGTGCTGGAACAGGAGCAGGAGAAAACCGCCGCCGGCCGGGACTATAAGACCGCCCTCCAGGAGCTGGTCCAGCGGGAGAGCGGCCAGGTGCTGTCCTATCACCTCACCGGGGAGCGCGGGCCCGACCACGCCAAGATCTTCGCCATGGAGGTCTGCCTCAACGGCCAGCCCATCGGCGCCGGCCAGGGCCACAGCAAGAAGGAGGCCGAGCAGGCCGCGGCCAAGGCCGCCGTCCTGGCCTGGGAGAAGGAGCAGCCGTGAACAAGAACCGCAGAAACATCCTCATCGCCGTGGTGGTGCTCATCGCCCTGGTGCTCATGGCCTTCTGGCCCCGGGGCGGGGGAGCGGACGGCGTCTCCGGCTCCACCACCGCTGCCGCCTGGTCCCAGAACCAGGCCCTCTGAATACAATCAAACACGACCCCACAAGACCCGGACCCGTGACCTTGCGGCGTGTTGGGTCTTTTCTATTTTGCAAATTCCAAGAGAGGAGGCGCGGCTATGTCCCATCCCTACGTCCATTTCCACCCCACCCATCCCCATCCCCCGGCTTTGGGAAAGCGGTACCTGACCCTGGGGATCGGGCTGCTGATCATGGCCTTCGGCATCGCCTTCTCCATCCAGGGGGCCCTGGGGACCTCCCCCATCTCCAGCCTGCCCTATGTGGTGAGCCTGCTGATCCCCCTCACCGTGGGGGAGGCCACCATCTGCCTGCATGTGGTTCTCATCCTGCTGCAGATCCTGATCCTGCGCCGGCGGTATGACCCGGTGCAGCTGATGCAGCTGCCGGTGGCGGTGGTCTTCGGCTACCTCACCGACTTCGGGGTGTGGGCGGTGCAGAACCTGCCGGCGGACCACTACGGGGTCCAGTGGCTCTACTGCCTCATCGGGGTGGTGCTGGTGGCCGTGGGGGTGGCCCTGGAGGTCATCGCCGGGGTGGTCACCCTGGCGGGGGAGGGCTTCGTCCTGGCGGTGTGCCAGGTGGCCCCCATCCCCTTTGGGAACATGAAGGTGGCCTTTGACCTCACCCTGGTGGGCATCGCCGTGGCCCTCTCCCTGGGCTTCCTCCACGGCCTCTACGGGGTGCGGGAAGGGACGGTGGCGGCAGCGGTCCTGGTGGGGCTTACCGCCAAGAAGCTTCAGCCCCTGCTCCAGCGCCGCCTGGAAAAGGTCTTGTCGTAACGCTGGCCAGCAGGGCAGGGACCTGCTCTGCAATCTGGGGAAAGGGAAGGAAGGGTGCCGGGGGAACGGTATGGGCCCCCAGGGCCTTTTCCATCCAGACCATGTGATACCACCGGCCGAACTTGTACCCCACCTGGTGGAACCGCCCCACCAGCTGGTACCCCATCCCCTGGTGGAAGCGGAAGCTGGCCAGGGTGAGGGTCTCGTCCTCCTGCTCGGGCATGGCGATGCAGGCGTTGCAGTTGAGGACGTTCTGAAGGGCCAGGACCCCCTCCAGGGCGGCGTAGAGCTGCCGCCCCAGCCCCTGGCCCCGGCAGTCCCGGCGGAGGTAGACGGTGCTCTCCGCCGCCCACTGGTAGGCCGCCCGGGGGTGGAAGGGAGAAGCATAGGCGTACCCCAGCACCTCCCCGGCGGCCTCCGCCACCAGGTAGGGGTAGGCGCGCAGGGTTTCCGTCACCCGACGGGTGAACTCCCCCCGAGAGGGGACGGTGTACTCGAAGGTGATGGCGGTGTCCTCCACATAGGGGCGGTAGATGGCCAGCAGGGCCGCCGCGTCCCCGGGGGAGGCCAGACGAAGGTGGACAGAATCCATGAAAAATCCTCCTTTTCGGGAAGGTCTTGGGCCCATTTTACCACGAAGGGAGAAAAAGGGAAAGATTTTCCCCCCAGGGGCTTGACAGGGGATGCAAGGCGTGATATACTCCCTTGCATAAACCGAGGAACGGGAAGAGTACACAGACCCCTGCCTTTCTCAGCGAGCCGCGGCCGGTGCAAGCGCGGCAGAGCGCAGCTCTGTGGAATGGTCCCGGGAGGGCGAACCGAACGAGGGTTACCTTCAGTAGGGGAGACGGGCGAGAGCACGCCGTTACCACGTGCCGGCACTTGTTGGAGTGCGCTGAGTGGGCGCGTACCGCGCCAAGCCGGGTGGCACCGCAGAAGCATTGGCTTCTGTCCCTGCAAAGAAACTGCAAGGGACAGGAGCGTTTTTTGTTTCTGTCCCGGAATCACAGAAAGGAGCCAAGAACCATGGCAGCAATGAAAGAGATTCCCTATAAGATCTACCTGGAAGAGAACGAGATGCCCCAGGCTTGGTACAACGTCCGGGCCGATATGAAGAACAAGCCCGCCCCCCTCCTGAACCCCGCCACCGGAAAGCCCATGACCGCCGAAGAGCTGGGTGCGGTCTTCTGCAAGGACCTGGTGGAGCAGGAGCTGGACAACGACAACGCCTACATCCCCATCCCCCAGGAGATCCGGGACTTTTACAAGATGTACCGTCCCTCCCCCCTGGTCCGGGCCTACTGCCTGGAGGAGAAGCTCCAGACCCCGGCCAAGATCTATTACAAGTTCGAAGGCAACAACACCTCGGGCTCCCACAAGCTCAACTCCGCCATCGCCCAGGCCTACTATGCCAAGAAGCAGGGGCTCAAGGGGGTCACCACCGAGACCGGGGCCGGCCAGTGGGGCACCGCCCTGTCCATGGCCTGCGCCTACCTGGGGCTGGACTGCCAGGTGTACATGGTGAAGGTCAGCTATGAGCAGAAACCCTTCCGCCGGGAGGTCATGCGCACTTATGGCGCCTCCGTGACCCCCTCCCCCTCGGACACCACCGCCGTGGGCCGGAAGATTCTGGAGGCCCACCCCGGCACCACCGGCTCCCTGGGCTGTGCCATCTCCGAGGCGGTGGAGGCCGCCACCAGCCAGGAGGGCTACCGCTACGTGCTGGGGTCCGTGCTGAACCAGGTCCTGCTCCACCAGAGCGTCATCGGCCTGGAGACCAAGGCGGCCATGGACAAATACGGCATCCAGGCCGACATCATCATCGGCTGCGCCGGCGGCGGGTCCAACGTGGGCGGCCTCATCTCCCCCTTCGTGGGCCAGATGCTCCGGGGGGAGGCCGACTACCGGATCATTGCCGTGGAGCCCGCCTCCTGCCCCAGCCTCACCCGGGGCAAGTTTGCCTATGACTTCTGCGACACCGGCATGGTCTGCCCCCTGGCCAAGATGTACACCCTGGGCTCCGGCTTCATCCCCTCGGCCAACCACGCCGGCGGCCTGCGGTACCACGGCATGAGCCCTGTGGTCAGCCAGCTCTACCACGACGGCCTCATCGAGGCCACCAGCGTGGAGCAGAGCAAGGTTTTCGAGGCGGCCACCTACTTTGCCCGGGTGGAGGGCATCCTCCCCGCCCCCGAGTCCAGCCACGCCATCCGGGTGGCCATGGACGAGGCCCTGAAGTGCAAAGAGACCGGGGAGGAGAAGACCATCGTCTTCGGCCTCACCGGCACCGGCTACTTCGACATGGTGGCCTATGAGAAGTTCAACAACGGCGAGATGACAGACTACATCCCCACCGACGAGGACCTGGCCAAAGGGTTTGCCGGGCTGCCCAAGGTGGACTGACATTCCCCCCAAAAAGGAAACGAGCGCGCGCAGGACCATCGGTCCTGCGCGCGCTTTGCGTCTGTTCGGGGGGAGTGGCCGGCCGCTCCAAGGGCGGTCAAGGCATCAGAAAGGTCAGCACCCCCATCTTGTCGTTGCGGGTGTACCACAGGGACTGGAGGGGCACCAGATCCACCCCGGCCCCTTGGGCGGCCTCCTGGAAGAGGCCGGCCAGGGCCCCGTTGTCGAAGAGGGCGGCGCAGGCGCCGGCGTAGGCCTCGTCGCTGTAGCGCACGGCGGCCTGAGTCTGCCCCCCCGCCATGGCCCGCTGGAGAACGGAGACCAGGGAGGCCGGGTCATAGGAGGGGAAGTAGAGCCCGCTGCGGAGGAAGTAGTTGTTGCTCTGGGAGGTGCACGCCGGGACGGGGACGGCCTCGTCCAGGGTGTGGGTGCGCTCCAGGTCGTCGGTGGTGAGGCCGAAGTACTCGTAAGCCGGGCCCTGGCTGGCGTCCCCACCGGTGAAGACGGGGTCCCCCCAGGTGGGGTCGATCCAGCAGGGGGACCCGTCCAGCCAGGCCAGGTTCCAGGCGTGGGACTCGCCCCCCGCCTGGCCGGTGACATAGGCCACGTCGATCCCCAGCTGGAGGAGAAGGTACTGGTAGGTCTTGGCGTAGCAGCCGCACAGGCCGGCGCCGTTCACCATGATGTTCACGATGGAGTTGCTGTCCACCACTTGGTAGTCGGCATGGTCGATGAGATAGGTGTACACCCCCAGCGCCTGGTCATAGTCGGAGGCCGACCGGTCCACCGTGGCCAGGCAGTCCGCCGTCCACTGGTCCACCTGGGCCTGGGTGGCCTCCCGTTGGGCGGCGTCCATGGTGTAGGCCGGGCGATAGGCGGCCTCCAGGGCCTTTCCCGCCAGGAGGGTGGTCTCGATCTCCCCGGTGCCGGAGAACCAGAAGAGTTCCGGGTAGTCCCGGTCGATGGCGGTGACCACCTTCTGGATCATCTCCGTGTCGGGGTAGAGGCCGGTGACCTCCGTCTCCTGGGCCTTCAGGGCGGTGAGGATCTGGTCATAGAGGTACCGCTCCTGGCCGGTGAGGGTGGTTTTGGTGTAGCGGAAGCCGTCCTGGGTGCCGGTGTAGTCGGCGGGGGGCTCGGGGACGGTCCCCCCGTTGGCGATGCGCTCCAGGGAGACCTGGCAGCCGGAGAGGCACCCCAGGGCCAGCAGGGTGGCCAGCAGCAGGGAGAGCACGCGGGGCAAGGGCCTCACCCCTTTCGCGCCAGGCAGGCCAGCACCGCCTGGACGATGGCGGCGTGGTCCAGGCCGTACTTGGCCATGAGGGCTGCCGGAGGGCCGCTCTCTCCAAAGGTGTCCTGGACGGCCACGGCCTCCACGGGCATGGGGCAGGTTCGGGCCAGCACCTCGGACACCGCCCCGAAGAGGCCCCCGGCCAGCTGGTGTTCCTCGGCGGTGACCACCGCCCCGCACCGGCGGGCGGCCTCAATCACGGCGTCCTTGTCCAGGGGCTTGATGGTGTGCAGGTCGGTGACCTGGAGGGAGATGCCCCGGGCGGCCAGTTCCTCTGCCGCCAGCAGGCCCTCGTACACCAGGGCCCCGCAGGCGAAAAGGGCGCAGTCTGCCCCCTCCCGCACCAGGCGGGCCTTGCCCAGGGTGAAGGGGGTGGCGGCGTCGGTGATCACCGGTACGGCCTCCCGGCCGAAGCGGAGGTACACCGGCCCCGGCCAGTCCGCGGCGGCCAGGACGGCCTTTCGGGTCTCCTCGCTGTCGCAGGGGGCCACCACCGTCATCCGGGGGAGGACCCGGGCCAGGGCCATGTCCTCCAGGGCCTGATGGGTGGCCCCGTCGGGCCCCACGGAGATCCCCGCGTGGGCCCCGCCGAAGATCACGTGGAGGTCGTTGTAGCACACGGTGGTGCGGATCTGGTCAAAGGCCCGGCCGGAGAGAAAGACCCCATAGGTGGACACGAAGGGGACCTGCCCTCCCAGGGCCAGGCCCGCGGCGGTGCCCACCAGGTCCTGCTCGCTGATGCCCAGGTTGTAGAAGTGGTCGGGGTACTGGTCGTGGACCCAGTTGGTCCGGGTGGAGGCGGACACGTCGGCGTCCAGCACCACCACGTCCTGCCGGGTTTTGCACAGTTCCAGCAGACCCTGGCCATAGCCGTCCCGCTGGGGGACCTGGTTTACCTGCTCAAGCTTCATGGCTGCCTCCTTTCTCCAGCTCCGCCAGGGCGGCGGCCAGTTCGGCGTCGTTGGGGGCCTTGCCGTGCCAGCCGGCCTGGCCCTCCATGAAGGAGACGCCCTTCCCCTTTACCGTGTGGGCCAGAAGGACCGTGGGCCGGCCCCGGGTGGCCCCGGCGGTGCGGAAGGCGTCCTGGAGGGCGGATAAGCTGTGGCCGTCCACCTCCAGCACCGCCCAGCCGAAGGCGGAGAACTTGGCCCCCAGGGGCTCCACCCCCATGATGTCCCGGGTGGGGCCGTCCAGCTGGACGCCGTTGTCGTCCACGATGGCGCAGACGTTGTCCAGGGCGAAGTGGGCGGCGGTCATGGCGGCCTCCCAGATCTGGCCCTCCTGGACCTCCCCGTCCCCCAGGAGGCAGTAGGTGCGGTAGCGCCGCCCCGTCCGCCGGGCGGCCAGGGCCAGGCCGTTGGCGATGGACAGCCCCTGGCCCAGGGAACCGGAGGAGCAGTCCAGCCCCGGGAGCTTCTCCCGGTGGGGGTGCCCCTGGAGGGGGGAGCCCAGCTGCCGGAGGGTGGGGAGGAGAGCGGGGTCAAAATACCCCCGCCGGGCCAGGACGCTGTAGAGAGCCGGGGCGGCGTGGCCTTTGGAGAGAAGGAACCGGTCCCGGTCCGGGTCCTCGGGCCGGGCGGGGTCCAGGCGCATCTGGTCAAAGTAGAGGGTGACCAAAATCTCCACCGCCGACAGGGAACCTCCGGGGTGGCCGGAGCCGGCGGCGTGGGTCATGGTGAGAATGTCCCGCCGGACCTGGCGGCACAGGGCGGGAAGGTCATAGGGCATAGAGAAACCTCCTGACTTGGGGAAAGTGACAAAATGGACTAAGAAAAAGGTACCATAGCAGGGGAGAATTGTCAATCAGCAGGGGGCGGTCCGGGAAAGAGAAAATAATTGAATAAAATTCATTGACTTAAATTCAATGAATGTGTTATAATGAGACTGACAACGGAAAGGAGGGGATCCCATGACCAACCGACAGCTGGCCGCCCAGGCCACCAAGCGCAAGCTGATGGCGGCCGCCAAGCAGCTGGTGTGCGAAAAGGGCCTGGCCGGGACCTCTGTGGAGGAGATCACCAAGGCCTGCGGGGTGTCCAGCGGGACCTTCTACACCTATTTCAAGCGGAAAGAGGACATCGCCCAGGCCATCAGCTGGGAGATGTACCGGGAGCTCTACCAGGCCGCCCAGGCCTACGACGGGCCCCTGATGGCCCGGCTGGTGTATTTTATGACTACGTTTTCAGAGTACATCGAGAAGAGCAGCCTGAAGCTCTGCCAGGAGTGGGTGCGCAACAACGTGGACCCGGACCTGGTGGAGGAGAGTAAGCTGGCCATGGACCTGGCCTCCCTCCGGGGGCTGCTGGCCTCCGGCGTGGAGCGGGGGGAACTCCGGGGGGACACCCCGGTGGAGGTGCTGGCCCACACCCTGGTGGACCTGCTCTATGGCCAGATGCTGTGCTGGGATATGTCCGGCGGGGACTACAGCTTTGCCGGGCGTACCCGGGAGTTCTGCGACACATTTTTGCCGGGGCTCATGGCCCCCTATCTGAACGGAAAGGAAGGGTGAGCAAGCATGAAGTATCCGCATACCGTAACACTCAACGACGGGGTGGAGATCCCTGTCTACGGCTTCGGCACCTATCAGATCCCCCCGGACGGCAGCACCTATCGGGCGGTGCGCCAGGCCCTGGAGCTGGGGATCCGCCACATCGACACCGCCGCCGCCTACTTCAACGAGAGGGAAGTGGGGCAGGCCGTCCGGGACAGCGGCATCCCCCGGGAGGAGATCTTCGTCACCAGCAAGCTGTGGCTCCAGGACTACGGCTATGAACCGGCCAAGAAAGGCATTCAGCTCTCCCTGGACAAGCTGGGCCTGGGGTACATCGACCTCTACCTCATCCACCAGCCCTACGGGGACGTCCCCGGGGCCTGGAAGGCCATGGAGGAAGCCAAGCAGGCCGGCAAGCTCCGCTCCATCGGGGTGAGCAACATGACCCCCAAGATCTGGCAGGCCTTCGTGCCCCAGTTTGACACCCTGCCCTCGGTGAACCAGGTGGAGTTCCACCCCTATTTCCAGCAGCGGGAACTGCGAAAAATCCTGGACCAGGCCGGGGTGCGTCTGGAGAGCTGGGGCCCCCTGGCCCAGGGGAACCCCGCCCTGCTGGCCGACCCGGTGGTCACCCGGCTGGCCCAGCACTATGGGAAGGATCCGGGGCAGATCATCCTGCGCTTTGAACTCCAGGAGGGGGTCATCGTCTTCCCCAAGTCGGTCCATCCCCAGCGGATGAAGAGCAACATGGCCCTCTTCGACTTCGCCCTGACGGAGGAGGAGATGGCCGCCATGGAGGCCCTGGACACCGGCAAGGGCTTCCACGACCCCGACGCCCCCGGGGTGGCGGCGTTCCTGCTGGGGGCCTTCGACGTCCACGCCGACGACGGAAAGGAGTAATCCCATGGAATACCGAACGCTGTACAACGGGGTAAAGATCCCCATGCTGGGGCTTGGGGTCTTCCAGATCCCCGACTATGCCCAGGCCAAGGCGGTGGTGGCCACCGCCCTGGAGACGGGCTACCGGCTCATCGACACCGCCCAGGCCTATGGCAACGAGCAGGCGGTGGGGGACGCCGTAAAGGAGAGCGGCCTGCCCCGGGAGGAGGTCTTTCTCACCACCAAGCTGTGGATCCAGGACTTCTCCTACGACGGGGCCATCCAGGCCGCCCGGCGGTCCATGGAGCGGCTGGGGGTGGAATACCTGGACCTGCTCCTCCTCCACCAGCCCATGGGGGACTATTGCAGCGCCTGGCGAGGGCTGGAGACCCTCTACCGGGAGGGGAAGCTCCGGGCCATCGGCATGGCCAACTGCTACCCCCACGTGCTGGCCGACCTGTGCGAGACCTTTGCCATCAAGCCCATGCTCAACCAGGTGGAGCTGCACCCCTTCTTCCAGCAGCCCCGGAACCTGGCCACCATGGAGGCCTACCAGGTGGTCCCCCAGGCCTGGGGCCCCTTCAACGAGGGCCTTCACGACTTCTTCCACCACCCGGTGCTGGAGGAAATCGGGGGGAAATACGGCAAGTCCGCGGCCCAGGTGGCCCTGCGGTGGAACCTCCAGCGGGGGGTGGTGGTGATCCCCAAGTCGGTCCACGCCGACCGGATCCGGGAGAACTTCCAGGTCTTTGACTTCACCCTCTCCCCGGAGGACATGGCGCAGATCCAGGCCCTGGACACCGGCCGCAGCGAGATCGTGGACCACTTCGATCCCCAGTGGATCCGGATGCTCCACCAGCACACCGTCTGAGGCCGGAGAATGTCTTGACAAACCGGGGAAGTTGCCGGATAATAAGGGGAAACGAGAACCCCAGAACGGGTGGGAGGTGCGCGCCGTGAGGCAATGTATGGATTCGGAAAATCTCCACCGCCGGCTGAAAAAGATCATCGGACAGGTCCAGGCCATCGACCGGATGATCGACGAGGACATCCCCTGTGAGGACATCCTGGCCCAGATCAACGCCGCCAAGTCCGCCCTGCACAAGGCCGGCCAGGTGGTGCTGGAGGGGCACATCCGCCACTGCGTCCGGGACGGCCTGGAGCACGGCGACCCGGACCAGACCATCGCCAACTTCACCAAGGCGGTGGAGCGGTTTGCCAATATGAACTGAGGGGGACTGTGGGAAGCCCCCAGGAGACCGGTGGGAGATCCGTCCCGCCGGTTTTTTCTTTTCCCCTTGACAACACATACCCCTATGGGTATAATGAACATACCCTAGGGGGTATCACCCCCGCATCCTATGAGAGAGAAAGGATGGTAGCAATGGAACGCCTGGAAGCTTTTCTGGAGTGGGGCGGGACCAAAAAGGACATCACCCTGCTGGTCATCGGGGGGATCGCCCTTCTCTGCAGCATCTTTGGCTGGGGGAACCTGCCCTTTGACCCGGCCTGGATCGCCATTGTCCTCTGCGGAATCCCCATCATCCTGGAGGCCGTCATCGGCCTGGTGACCGCCTTTGACATCAAGGCCGACGTGCTGGTGTCCATGGCCCTCATCGCCTCGGTGTGCATCGGGGAGGACTTCGCCGCCGGCGAGGTGGCCTTCATCATGCAGCTGGGGGCCCTGCTGGAGGACCTCACCGTGGCCAAGGCCCGGGCGGGGATCGAGAAGCTGGTCCACCTCACCCCCCGCACCGCCCGGGTGGTGTCCGGCGGGACGGAACGGGTGATCCCCGCCGAGGAGGTCCAGGTGGGGGACCGGATCCGGGTCCTGCCCGGGGAGACCGTCCCGGTGGACGGGGTGATCCGCAGCGGCCAGACCTCCATCGACCAGGCGGTGATGACCGGCGAGTCCCTCCCCGTGGACAAGGGGGAGGGGGACGAGGTCTCCAGCGGCACGGTGAACCAGTTCGGGGCCTTTGAGATGGAGGCCACCAAGGTGGGGGAGGACAGCTCCATCCAGCGGATGATCCGCCTGGTCCAGTCTGCCGACGCCGGCAAGGCCAAGATCGTGAACCTGGCCGACCGCTGGGCCACCTGGATCGTGGTGATCGCCCTGGCCTCCGCCGGGCTCACCTGGCTGATCACCGAGGAGATCATCCGGGCGGTGACCATTCTGGTGGTCTTCTGCCCCTGCGCCCTGGTGCTGGCCACCCCCACGGCCATCATGGCGGCCATTGGCAACGCCACCCGCCACGGCTTCCTGGTGCGGGAGGGGGACGCCTTGGAGCGCCTGGCCCGGGTGGCCAAGGTGACCTTTGACAAGACGGGTACCCTCACCTTCGGCACCCCCCAGGTGGTGGCGGTGGTCCCCCTGGACGGGGCGACGGGGAAGGAGACCCTCTATGCCCAGGCCGCCTGTGCCGAGGCCCTGTCAGAGCACCCTCTGGGCAAGGCGGTGGTCCGCGGCTTCCGGGAGGCGGGCCTGGGCGAGATCCCTACCGGAGAGGACTTCCAGATGCTCCCCGGCCGGGGGGTCCAGGTGAAGTGCCAGGGCCGCCAGGTGGCGGCGGGGAACCCTAAACTTCTGGCCCAGCTGGGCATCGACCTCCCCGCCGGGGCCCAGGCCGCGGCGGAGCAATGGCTGCAGGAAGGGTGCACGGTGATCTACTGCGGCGTGGACGGCGGGCTGGCGGGTTTTTTGGCCCTGTCGGACACCCTCCGGCCCCAGGCCGCCCAGACCATCCGGCGGACCCGGGAGGCCGGGGTGGAGCCCGTCCTCCTCACCGGGGACAACGCCAACGCCGCCCAGCACATCGCCGGCCAGCTGGGCATCCCGGAGATGAAGTGGAACTGCCTGCCGGAGGATAAGCTGAACTACATCGACGCCTGCCAGGGAAAGGACCAGCCGGTGTGCATGATTGGCGACGGCATCAACGACGCCCCCGCCCTGAAAAAGGCCTTCGTGGGCATCGCCATGGGAGGCGTGGGCAGCGACATCGCCGTGGACGCGGCGGACATCGCCTTGGTCAACGACGACATCCAGGAGCTGCCCCACCTGCTCCGCCTGGCCCGGCGGATGATGTTCACCATCAAGTGCAATCTCACCTTCTCCATGACCCTGAACTTTGTGGCCATCGTCCTGGCCATCCTGGGCATCCTGAACCCTGTGGTGGGGGCCCTGGTCCACAACGCCGGGTCGGTGGTGGTGATCGTCAACGCCGCTTTCCTGCTCAACTGGAAGTACAAACCCCACGACGACAAAGCGCCGGCCCAGCCCGCCCCCGCGGCAGGGGAGGGGGAGGCCGCCTGAGCCCCGGCCCCAGCGATATCGGAAGGAAAAAGCGAGGACAGCACGAAGCCAGTGCTGTCCTCGCTTTGCTCAGCGGGAAAGGGAGGGGAGGACCTCCTCCAGAAAGGCCCGGGCCAGGGAGGAGAGGGCCCGCTCCCGGTGCCACACCACCCGGAACTGCCGCCGGAAGGCGAGGCCCTCCACGGAGACCTCCCCCACCAGCCCCCGGGCCAGGGCGTCGGCGGCCACCTGCCGGGAGAGGACGGCCACCCCCAGCCCCGCCCCGGCGGCCTGGAGGAGGGCGGTGTTGCTTACCGATTCCCACAGGGGGACCACGGCCAGGCCGGCGGCCTCCATCACCCGGTCAAAGACCTCTCGGGTGCCGCTGCCCTTCTCCCGGAGGAGGAGCTTCTGCCGGGCGAAGGCCTCCTGGGAGAGGACCTGCCCCGGGGCCAGGGGGCCCTGGGGGGCGCAGAGGAGGGTCAAGTGATCCTCCTGGTAGGCCTCCCACTGGAGGGCCGGGTGGTGGGGGAAGCCCTCCATGAGGGCGAGGTCCAGGCGGTGGTCCAGCAGGGCCGTCTCCAGGGCGGTGGAGGCCGCCACGGTGACCCGGACCTCCGCCTCCGGCCGGCGGGCGGAGAAGGCCCGCACCGCCTGGGGCAGGAACCGGGAGCCGATGGTGAGGCTGGCGCCGATCTCCAGCCGGCCCAGCCGGTCCCAGTGGCGGAGCTCCCGGTCCAGGTCCTCCAGCAGGGCGGTGATCCGCTGGCCATAGGCCTGCAGTCGCCGGCCCTGCTGGGTGAGCACCAGCCGCCGCCCCACCCGGTCAAAAAGGGGGACGCCGTAGTGCTCCTCCAGCTCCCGGATGGCCACGCTGACGGCGGGCTGGGTCAGGTGGAGGTGCTGGGCGGCCTTGGTGGCGCTGCACCCGCAGGCGCACACCGCCAGGAAGAGGTTGATGTGGCGGATGGTCATGGGAGGGCCCTCCATTCATATCGTTTTATTTATGGATATTATAGTATACTATCATTTTACGAATATGGCAAGACGGGGTATAATAGCACCCGTGGGCCCGCCGGTAGAGGCGGGCCAAGAAACCCTTGGGAGGGATGCTCTATGGCAGAGAACAGACCCAGGTACCGGACCCTCTTCCTGTCCACCCTGCGGTTGAGCGCCTGTACCTTTGGCGGGGGATACGTTATCGTGCCCCTGATGCGAAAAACCTTTGTAGAAAAACTCCACTGGATCCAGGAGGAGGAGATGATGGACTTCACCGCCATCGCCCAGTCCACCCCCGGGGCCATGGCGGTGAACGCCTCCATCCTGGTGGGCTACCGGATGGCCGGGGTCCCCGGAGCCCTGGTGACAATGGGGGGGACCATCCTGCCTCCCCTGGTGATCATCTCGGTGATCTCCCTGTTCTACGAGGCCTTCCGGGCCAACCCCATCGTGAACCTGGCCATGACCGGGATGCTGGCGGGGGTGGCGGCGGTGATCTGCGACGTGGTGTTCACCATGGCCAAGTCGGTCCTCCGGCCGGGGAAGTGGGTGCTGCCGGCGGTGCTCATGGTCCTCTCCTTCCTGGCGGTGGTGGTGCTGGACTGGAACCCCATTCTGGTCCTGCTGCTGTGCGGCGGGGTGGGGGCCCTGCAGGTCCTCCGGGCCCGGCGGGCCGGGAAAGGGGGCGAGGGGGCGTGATCTACCTGGAACTGCTGGTCAGCTTCATCCAGATCGGCCTGTTCAGCATCGGCGGGGGATACGCTGCCATGCCCCTGATCCAGCACCAGGTGGTGGACCTCCACGGCTGGCTCACCATGACCCAGCTGGGGGACATCATCGCCATCGCTGAGATGACCCCGGGGCCCATCGCCATCAACGCCGCCACCTTTGTGGGGATCCAGGTGGGGGGCCTCCCCGGGGCCCTGGTGGCCACCCTGGGCAGTGTGCTGCCCTCCTGCGTCATCGTGCTGCTGCTGGCCTTCCTCTACTATAAGTTCAAGGGCCTCACGGTGATCCAGGGGATCCTGGCGGGGGTGCGGCCGGCGGTGGTGGCCATGATCGCCTCGGCGGGGGTGTCCCTGGTGCTCACGGCCTTTTACAACACCTCCGCCCTTCCCGCCGACTGGGGGAGCATCCGCTGGGTGGCGGTGGCCATCTTCGCCGCGGCCTTCCTGGTGCTGCGGAAGTGGAAGCCCAACCCCATCTGGGTGATGGCCGGCGCGGGGGTGCTGGGCATCCTCCTGGGGCCGCTGTGGTGAAACGAAAACCCCGGAGAGAGCCGATCGGCTCTCTCCGGGGTTTCTCATGTTCAGGGTTGCTGTTTCGATTCCAGGGCGGCGAAGTATTCCCGGGTCTGGTCGGCGTTGTGCATCACCTCGGCGGTGAGGGCCTGGAAAGAGGGGAACTTCCGCTCCTCCCGGAGATACTTGTAAAACTCCATCTGGATCTTCTGGCCATACAGGTCCCCGGTGAAGTCCAGGATGTACCCCTCAATGGTCAGCTGGTCCCCGTCGTTCACCGTGGGGCGGGTGCCCACGTTGGTGACGGCCAGGTGGGTCTCCCCATTTTCCAGGATGACCTTGGTGGCATACACCCCTTTGGCCGGGGAGAGGACGTTCTCCTTCAGCCGCAGGTTCACCGTGGGGAAGCCCAGGGTGGAGCCCAGCTTCTTCCCGTGGGCCACCCGGTCGCTGAGGGTATAGGGATGGCCCAGAAACTCGTTGGCCCGCTCCATCTCCCCTTGGGCCACCAAGGTACGGATGTAGGTGGAGGAAACCGTGATCCCCTCCATCTCCACCTTGGGGATAATGTCACAGCCGATGCCCAGCTCCTGGCAGATCTGCTGGAGGCGCTGGGGGTTGCCCTCCCCCTTGTAGCCAAAGTGATAGTCGTGGCCGGCCACCAGGTGGACGGCGTGGAGGTCCCGCACCAGGGTGTTCTCCAAAAAGTCCCGCCAGGGCTGCTTCATCCGCTGGACGGTGAAGGGCTCCACGATGACGTCCTGGATGCCGTAATACTTCCGCATCAGGTCGGCCCGGTCCTCGGGGGAGGTGAGCAGGGGGGTGGGGCGGCCGACTGTTCCTGAATATCTTCTCGTCCAAGCATCTGCGTGGGCTGTATGTCCTGGGAGGTATCTG
>DXDK01000088.1 GCA_019115545.1 Candidatus Evtepia faecavium | reverse complement strand
GCGTTGTACTTGAGCTTTTCAAAGAACGCCGGGTCCCGGAAGAAGTTGGTCACGCCGATGAGGATCTCCTTGACCAGGATGTTGACCTCGTCGGGGCTGTCGCCCAGCAGGCGGGCAAACTCCGAGAGGCTGCTGGTGTGGGTGACCAGCATCCGCCGCTCGATCCGCCGCAGGATGGTGGAGCGCTTGTAATAGGTAAAGTCGATGCCGCTGGCGTTTTTCAGGATGGTGTAGATGTGGGAGAGGGTCTCCTCCTCGGAGAAGATCATCTCCTCGTCGGAAAAGGGCCCGTCGCTCTTGGGGGCCCGCAGGAGGACCGGGGTGTTGGAGAAGTTCAGGATCTCCTCGGCGATCTCCTCCGGGGAGAGGACGAAGTCGGCAAGGCCGGTGTTGATGACGCTCCGGGGCATGCCGTCGAACTTGGCGCTCTCCGGGGCCTGGGCGATCACCAGGCCGCCGTGCTCCTTCACGGCCTTGACGCCGTTGGTGCCGTCGGTGCCGGTGCCGGAGAGGACGGCCACGATGGAGTGCTCCCGCCGGGCCTCCGCCAGGGAGGCGAAGAAGATGTCAATGGGGTGGTTCAGCGTCCCGGGGGCATAGTCGGACAGGATCAGCTGGTTGTCCTGGATGGTCATGTACTTCTTCGGGGGGATCAGATAGACGGTGTCCGGCTCGATGTTCATGCCGTTCTCCGCCTGGCAGACGGCCATCTCGGTGTGCTTGCCCAGGATGTCGGCCATGAGGCTCTTGTAGTCCGGAGAGAGGTGCTGGATGACCACGAAACTCAGCCCGCTGTTGGCCGGCATATAGCCGAAAAACTGCTGCAGTGCCTCCAGCCCCCCGGCGGAGGCGCCGATCCCGATGACCAGGGGGGCCTGGGCGGCGGTGTTTTCTTCCATGATGTCTCTTTCTTCTGCTTTGCTCATGTGCGATCCTCCTGTTTTTCTTCTTGGGGCGCCCGGGGCGAGGGGGCGTCAGGGTCCAGATAGTGCTGCCGGAAGGTCTCCGCCGGCAGGGGTTTGTCGTAGTAAAAGCCTTGGGCATAGGTGCATCCCATCTCCAGCAGGGCGGCGGCCTGTTCCTGGGTCTCCACCCCTTCGGCCACGCAGGTCATGTCATAGGTCTGGCAGATGTGCACGATGTCCTGGACCAGCATGCGGTTGATGGGGTTGGAGACCAGGCCGGTGATGAGGCTCCGGTCCAGCTTCACGGTGTCGAACTTCACGTTGGTGAACAGGGGCAGGTTGGCGTACTGGGAGCCGAAGTCGTCCAGGCTCACCCGCAGGCCGCAGGAGCGGAACTGCTTGACCACCTCCCCGAAGGTGGCCGTCCCGATGCCGCCGATGCGCTCGGTGATCTCCAGCTCCAGGGCGGTGGGGGGCAGGGCGGGGTAGCGGCTCTGCACCGCCAGCACGGAGGCCAGGGTGGAGGGGTGGACAAAGGTGACCCGGGAGAGGTTCACCGCCACTGGGACGAGGCCCAGCCCGGCCTGGCGCCACGCTTCTGCCTGGGCCAGGGCGGTCTCCAGCACGAAGAAGTCCAGCGCCCGGATGGCGCCCTCCTCCTCCAGCAGGTCGATGAACTGGTTGGGGGGGATGATGCTCCCGTCCTTCCCCACACCCCGGACCAGGGCCTCCGCCCCCACCAGGGTGCCGGTGCGCATGTCCACCTTGGGCTGGAAGTACACGGTGAACCGCCCGTCCCGGATGGCGTCCTCCACGGAGGCGTAGTTCTCTGCGGGCTGGGCCAGGGGAGGAAGGCTCTCGGGGGAGGCGGTGTACTCCCGCTGCATCCGGTCCTTGGCCTCCTCCACCAGGTGCCTGCCGGTGAACACCCCCTCCGCCCAGGCCCGGCCGATCCGCACCAGCTTGGGATAACGCCGCTGGAGGATGGACCGCAGGCGGCCGCACCGCCCCAGAAAGACCTCCCGGGTGGTGTTGGGGAGGAAGATGACGAACTCCGCGTCCCAGGTCCGGAAGAGCAGGGCGGCGCCGAAGAGGTCCGTGAGGGTCTTGGCCACGTACCACAGCAGCTTGCTGCCGTACTCGAAGCCATGGCTGCTGTTGATGGCGGCGAAGTTGGGGATGTCCAGGCAGAGGGCCCCCAGGGAGCTGTACCGGTCGGAGGTGAGGGTGTAGATGCTCTCCATATAGGCCCGGAGGTCGGGCAGGCCCATAAGCTGCTCCGTGGTGCCCGCGGTGTGGCCCTCGTCGTGGAAGCGCTCCCGCTGGAGCATCATATAGGGGATCAGGGTGCTGAACAGGGCGGCGTCCGCCGGGTGCTCCCGGGCGTTCTCAATGCAGAGGAAGCCCTCCACCTCCTGGTTCCGGATCAGGGGGAAGGCGGTGAAGCACCAGGGCCGGGCGGAGAGGCTGCCGATCTCCGGCGCCTGCCCCGCCTGCCGGGTGAGAAAGACCGGCGCCCGCTCTGCCAGGCACCGCTCCAGCAGGGGGAAGCGATCCAGGCGCATCCCGGAGACCGCCTGCTGGATGCTCCGCTTGCTGGCGCTGGTCCACTCGTAGGTCATGACCACCGCGTGGCGGTTCTCCACCAGGATCAGGGTGTAGACCCGGTCGGCGTGGTAGTAGGCTCCGATGGTCTGCAGGACCCCCTGGAGGGAGGCGTCCAGGCTCTTGGCGGTGAGCATGGAGGACACGCAGTCCAGGGCCACGTCCTTTTCCTCCGCCGACAGGGGGCGGGCCATCTCCTCGCTGTGGACGGACACCTGGTTGTCCTGGTTGTCGGGGTCCATCTGGGCCCAGCTCCAGTTCTCATACTCCTGGGCAAAGGCCACGGTGTCCACCGCCGCGTTCCACCAGAAGGCGCAGGCCCGGGTGGCCTGGCCCAGCATCTTGTCGTAGTTAGCGGAGGCGGCGGGCATCAGGTGGATGCCCACCAGGAAGCGCAGGGCGTCGTAGGGGGTCTTGCCGGCGAGCATCCGGCGGAGAAAGGAGACCGCCTCCTCCATGTGGTAGCGCAGGTCCTCCTTCTCCGTGACGGAGGGGAAGACGATCACCAGCTGGTTGGGGGTGTATTGCCCCAGCAGGCAGCTGCCCCCCAGGGTCAGGGAGAGGGCGGCGGCGATCTCATAGCGCATCTGGTCCGGGTCCGGGCCGGCGCCGGTGGGAGAGAGGGACAGGCCGTTGATCTGAAAGACGGCCACGGCACAGCTGCCGCCGGTGCGGCGGGCGAAAAGGGTGTCCGCCATCCGGCGGGTGGTCTCCCGGTCGTACAGGCAGCTCACCGGGTCCCGGTGGATCTCCCCCGGCATCGCCTTCTCCAGCTGGTGGTGGGGGTCCAGGCGGATGAGGTAGACAAAGAGGTACACCTGGTGGGACACAGGCTCCTCGGTGAGGTACACCACATGGCGGACCCAGCGGATGTTCCCGCTGCCGTCCACCCGCTGGTACTCCGCCACCATCCAGCGGTGCCCCTCCTGGTACTGCCGCATCAGGTGTTCCCGGCTGAAATAGGTCTGGTAGCGGTTCTGTTTTCCAAAGAGCTTTTCCTTCTCCAGCAGAAGGATCTGGGAGCAGCAGGTCTCCTGGACCTGGCCGCTGACGTTGGAGCCCTCGATCCACAGGGACTCCACCGTGTCCAGGTCCAGGTTGGCGCACATGCGCACGATGAGGTCGGCCATCAGACCCTCGGGCAGCTGCCGCTGGGCGGGGGACCAGCCGTCCCGGCTCTGGGGCATGTCCTCCAGGACTCCCACCGCCCGCACCGCCCGGCCCACGTCGTCAAAGAGCACCCGGTAGGAGACCGAGGCCCAGCTGTAGTAGCCGGTGTCCCTGTTCCGCACGGCGAAGTTGCCATACCCCTGGGCCCGCCCGCCCAGAAGCTCCTGGGCAAATTCCTGGAACCGGGACACGGACTTGGGGTGGATCCAGCCCCCTTCGACCAGGTGGGCGGGAAAGTACATGGGGGCTTTCCCCAGGGGACGGTAGGTCCCGTCCTGGGAAAAGGTGGAGAACTCCCGGGTGGCCAGGTCCACCTCCCAGATCCGCTTGGAGGTCTGGTCGAAGGCAGCTTGGAGGCGCTGATTCACCTCGGTGAGCTGGGCCTCCCGGGCCTTGAACTGGGAGATGTCCGTGGTGGTGATGAGCATCACCGGATGGGGGTTGTCGTACCGCACCCGCTTGGCCCGGACGTGCCACCAGAGCCACCCCTGTCCGTCCCCCGCGGCCACCCGGTGGATGTGCTCCACCGCAGTCTCCTGCCGCAGCCCCTCCCGCAGGGCGGTTTCCAGGGCGACCAGGTCGTCGGGGTGGATGAGGTCCTCCAGGGCCTTGGGCAGGGGATAGTCCTCGTAAGACGCCCCCATCAGCCGGCAGAAGCTGGGGCTGACGTAGATCACCTGGGGGGTGGGGCCCATCTCCAGGAGGGCCACGCCGCTGTCCATGTACTCCAGCAGCCCCAGGAGGGGGATGGTGGTCACCGGGCGGAACTCCTCGGGCATCTCCTCTAAGTAGTCCCGCTGGGTTTTCAGGCAGAAGCCGTGCTTGCCGGCCTTCTTGGCCTTGTATAGGGCCAGGTCGGCGGCCTGGTACAGGCCCTCGAACTGCTGCCCTCGGTCGGCCAGATAGCCCCCCACGCTCACCGTGAGGTTCACGGCGGTGCGGTCCCCCAGGACCAGGTGGAGGTTCTCGCAGATGGCGGCGGCCTTTTTCCGGGCCAGGTCCTCGGTGATCTGGCCGCAGAGAAAAACGGCGAACTCATCCCCGCCCAGGCGGCCCACGATGTCGCTGGCCCGGAAAAGGCGGGAGAGGATCTGGGCGGTCTGGCGGATGGCCTGGTCCCCGGCCAGGTGGCCCAGGGTGTCGTTGACCTGCTTGAAGTTGTCCAGGTCCACGATGAACAGGGCACAGGTCTCCTCCGGCGCCATGGCCTGGAGGCGCTCCTGGATGAGCTGCTCCATGGTGGCCCGGTTCAGCAGGCCGGAGAGGGCGTCCTTGGTGGCCCGCCGCCGGAGTTCTTCGTATTGATTTTGAAAGGCAGCCTCGCCTGGCGAGGTGCGGTTGCGCTCAGCCATAAGAATGCTCCCTCATCGGATGAATGGATGCAGACAGAAGTCCGCCGCGCTCCTGGGTGGAACGGATAAACGCAGTGACAGGAAATATAGTCAATGCCATTAAGATGGAAAGAAATGATAGAAAAAGAAAAAACAGCATAAAATTCCTTTTTTATTATACTGAATGCTGCCGTCTTTGACAAGCGGCGTTTCCCCCAAAGGAGAGGGAAAAGCAGGACCCAGCGGGCACAACAGCGGGAAGAGAGCACCCCCACCGGCATATCTGCGCCGGTGGGGGTGCTTTCTATGGGGAAGGACGCCTCAGGGGGAGGCTTGCAGGGCGGCCTGGTCCTGCTGCCGCTTTTCCTCCATGGCCTGGGCCAGGAGCATGTCCTTCACCTTCATCAGGCGGATGATGTTGTTGCGCTCATTCTCCTCCAGTTTCATGGAGATGTATCTGATGCTCTCCTCCATCCGGGGGATCATCACGTACTCCAGGGCGTTGACCCGGCGGCGGGTCTTTTCGATCTCCGCCGCCAGCAGCTGGGAGGCTTTTTCCACCTGGGCCAGCTTCAGCATGTCCTGGAACACCGAGGAGAGAGCCTCCACCGCCCCGTCCACCTCGCAGGAGGTGGTGGCAAAGCCGTAGGGGTAGATCTCCCCGCCCTGGTGCCCCTTGGTCTGGAAGTGATACACCGGGACGTTCACCGACATGATGTTGCGAAAGGTCATCTCCACCTCCACGCTCTGCTTGGGGTAGAGGAGGGCCTGCTCCAGCACCTCCGGGGACATGAGGGCGGCGGCCACAGTGAAGGAGCCGTGGGCCTGCATGAGGCCCTCCTCCACCCGGCGGCGGAGAGCCCGGTTCTCCTGGATGATCTCCAAGAACTGCTTCATGAGCTCATCCCGCTTGTCTTTGAGGAGCTTGTGCCCCCGGATGGCGGTTTTCAGCCGGCCTTTCAGGCGGGTGAGCTCCATGCGGGTGGCGTTGACGGTAGCGGTGGGCATACCCTCACCTCCTTATGCCTTCCGGGGCAGGTATTTGTCGATGTGCTCCTGCTTGATGCGCTTGAGCTCGGCCTCCGGCAGGATGGACAGCAGTTCCCAGCCGATGTCCAGGGTATCGAAGATGGAGCGGTTCTCCCCAAAGCCCTGGCCCACGTATTTCTTCTCGAAGGCTTCGGCGAACTGGGCGTAGAGCAGGTCGGTGGGGGAGAGGGCGGCCTCTCCCAGGATGGACATGAGCTCCTTGGCCTGCTTGCCCGCCGAATAGGCGGCGAAGAGCTGGTTCATGGTGCCGGAGTGGTCCTCCCGGGTCTTGCCTTCGCCGATGCCTTTGTCCTTCAGGCGGGACAGGGAGGGCAGCACGTCGATGGGGGGCTGGATCCCTGCCCGGTGAAGTTCCCGGGAGAGGATGATCTGCCCCTCGGTGATGTACCCGGTGAGGTCGGGGATGGGGTGGGTCTTGTCATCCTCGGGCATGGTGAGGATGGGGATCATGGTGATGGACCCAGCCTTCCCCAGCTGCCGCCCCGCCCGCTCATACATGGTGGCCAGGTCGGTGTAGAGGTAGCCGGGATAGCCCCGGCGGCCGGGGACCTCCTTCTTGGCGGCGGAGATCTCCCGCAGGGCCTCGGCGTAGTTGGTGATGTCCGTGAGGATGACCAGCACGTGCATGTCCTCGTGGAAGGCCAGGTACTCTGCGGCGGTGAGGGCCATCCGGGGGGTGGCGATGCGCTCTACCGCCGGGTCGTTGGCCAGGTTGGTGAAGAGGACCGTCCGCTCGATGGCCCCAGTGCGGCGGAACTCCTCCACGAAGTAGTTGGCCTCCTCAAAGGTGATGCCGATGGCGGCAAAGACCACGGCAAAGTTGGACGCCCCCTCCAGCACCCGGGCCTGCCGGGCGATCTGGGCGGCCAGGGCGGCGTGGGGCAGGCCGGAGCCGGAGAAGATGGGCAGCTTCTGCCCCCGGACCAGGGTGTTCAGCCCGTCGATAGCGGACACCCCCGTCTGGATGAACTCGTTGGGGTAGGCCCGGGCGGCGGGATTCATGGCCAGGCCGTTGATGTCCCGGTACTCCTGGGCCAAAATCTCCGGGCCGCCGTCGATGGGCTGGCCCATGCCGTTGAACACCCGGCCCAGCATCTCCCGGGACACCCCCAGCTGCAGGGGATGCCCCAGGAAACGGACCCGGGACTGGGCCAGGTTGATCCCCGCATTGGCCTCGAAGAGCTGGACCACCGCCCGGTCGCCGTTGATCTCCAGCACCTTGCCCCGCCGGAGGGAGCCGTCGGTGAGCTGGATCTCCACCAGCTCGTCAAAGGTGACGCCGGACACCTGGCGGACCACCATCAGGGGGCCGGCGATCTCCTCAATGGTTCGATATTCCTTGATCATGCCCCTGCGCCTCCTTCCTCCACCAGCTGGCGGATCTGGGATGCCATGTCTGCGGCAATGGTTTCGTAGGTTTGTACATAGTTCTCCTCCGGCACCGTCTTGGCCCGGCCAATGGCCGCCCGGGCGGGGATGGAGAAGAGGGGATAGGCCCCCACACCTTTTTCCAGGGCCTGGCGGCAGAGTTTGTCATAGTCCAGGATGATCTGCATGAGCCGGGTCTGCCGGTCATAGCTGGAGAAGGCGTCCACCTCCACAAAGGCGTTCTGCTGGAGGAAGTCCTCCCGGATCATCCGGGCGGTCTCCAGGGTGAGCTGGTCCCCGGGGGCCAGGCCGTCCTTGCCCACCAGCTGGACGATCTCGTTTAAGCTGGCCTCCTGCTGGAGCAGGGCCATGGCCTGGGCCCGGTTTTCCAGAAAGGCCTTGCCCAGGTGCTGGTCAAACCAGGGCTTCAGGGCGTCCAGGTAGAGGGAATAGGAGTTGAGCCAGTTCACCGCCGGGAAGTGGCGGGCATAGGCCAGAGAGGAGTCCAGGGCCCAGAAGGTCTTGACGATGCGCATGGTCCCCTGGGACACCGGCTCGGACAGGTCCCCGCCGGGGGGCGACACGGCTCCCACCGCAGTGAGGGAGCCCCGCCGCCCGTCAGACCCCAGGCACTGGACCACCCCCGCCCGTTCATAGAACTGGGACAGGCGGGAGGCCAGGTAGGCGGGGTACCCCTCCTCGCCGGGCATCTCCTCCAGGCGGCCGGACATCTCTCGCAGGGCCTCCGCCCAGCGGGAGGTGGAGTCGGCGATGACGGCCACGTCATAGCCCATGTCCCGGAAGTACTCGGCAATGGTGATGCCGGTGTACACCGAGGCCTCCCGGGCGGCCACGGGCATGTCCGAGGTGTTGGCGATGAGCACCGTCCGCTTCATCAGGGACTCCCCGGTGCGGGGGTCCACCAGTTCCGGGAACTCCCGGAGGACGTCGGTCATCTCGTTGCCCCGCTCCCCGCAGCCGATGTAGACCACCACGTCTACGTCAGACCACTTGGCCAGGGCATGCTGCACCACGGTCTTTCCCGAGCCAAAGGGGCCGGGGACGGCTGCGGTGCCCCCCTTGGCCACGGGGAACATGGTGTCAATGACCCGCTGGCCCGACTGCAGGGGGGTGACCGGGGCGAACTTTTGGGCATAGGGCCGCCCCCGCCGCACCGGCCACCGCTGGAGCATGGGGAGGGATTTTTCCTCCCCTTGGTCGGTCTCCAGCACGGCGATGGGATCGGTTACGGTGTAACTGCCGGACTGGATGGTCCGGACGGTTCCCGCCAGGCCCACCGGCACCATGATCCGGTGGAGGAGGGAGGGGGTTTCCTGGACCGTGCCCAGGATGTCCCCCTCGGCCACCCGGTCCCCGGGGGCAACGGTGGGGGTGAACGCCCAACGCTTCTTCCGGTCCAGGGCGGGGACCTCAATGCCCCGGGGGAGGTGGTTGGACCCGGTGCGCCGGGCGATCTCCTCCAGGGGCCGTTGAATGCCGTCGTAAATCTGCTCGATGAGGCCGGGGCCCAGCTCCACCGAAAGGGGAACGCCGGTGGTCTCCACCACTGCCCCAGGGCCCAGGCCGGAGGTCTCCTCATACACCTGGATGGAGGCGGCATCCCCGGTCATGGTGAGCACTTCGCCGATCAGGCGCTGTTCTCCCACCCGGACCACGTCTGCCATATTCGCATCGCTGAGGCCTGTGGCCACCACCAGGGGGCCGGAGACCTTCACCACTTTGCCGTTGCGCATAGGTATTCTTCCCTTCTTTCACTGGGAGCCCTGCCGGGGGGCAGGGCCCTGTGTTTCCGTTTTGTCAAATGGTTGGCGCTCAGGACCCGGCCAAGATGTCCGCGCCCACGGCCCGCTCCACGGTGGAGGTGATCTTCTCCATGCCGATGCCCAGGGAGCCCTCCTTTCCGGGGATCAGGAGGATGGCCGGGGTCAGCTGGGTCTGGTACTGGGCCAGCAGGTCCCCCAGCTGGGCCCCCAGCTGCTCGGTGAGGTAGATGACCGCGTAGTCCTCCTGGGCCAGCCGGTGGATGGTCTCCCGGGTCCGTTCCGGGGTGTCTGTGGGAAAGACCGACAGGCCCAGGGCCCGAAAGCCCAGAACGCTCTCCCGGTCGCCCACCACAGCGATGTTATACATAAGCCTCACGCAGCCTTTCTCGAATCACGTCGGCGGGCAGGCCCGCCAGGCGGCCGGTCATCAGGATCCGTATCGCCAAAATTTCTGCCTCCTTGGCGGCCAGATAGGCTACCACCGGGGCCTCCCCAAAGGCCACGAACCGGGCGTCCTGGACGTAATGGGTCACAGCGTCGTCGCACAGCTTTTCAAACTGGGTCAGGCTGCCCCCGCGGATGGCTCCGGCTCCGGCCTCGGCCGCTGCCTGGAGCGGGGTGGCGGCGTAGAGCTCCTCCAGGGTGGTGCCGGCGTTGACCCCCTCCAGGAGGCGGCCGGCCTCCATGGCGCCCCCGGGGAGGAGGGCCCCCTCCAGAACCTCGCTGCCCTTGCCCATCCGCAGTACCCGCACCGCGGTGCGGAGGTTGGCCACGTCGGTGGTCCGCTGGACATAGCCGGCGAGAAAGGCAGAGCCCGTCTGCCGGGACAGGTTCTCCAGCTCCCGGAAGGCGTATCGATCCAGGATGAAGTCCCCCAGCTGGGGGTCCCGGGTGGCGGCTAGCACCTGCCGGGCCTCCCCGACGGCCTCCGGCAGAAGGCCGGGCAGATCCCCCAGCTCGCCGGAGCGGACCGCCGCCGCCATGGCCTCCCCCGGCACCCGGCCGGTGTCCACCAGCAGGCGGTCCCCGTCGAGGCCCATGGCCTCGCTTTTCAGCAGGACCTTGAGGTTGTGGTAGTCGTGCTGTACCTGGAACACCGCCAAAACGGCGGGGTCAGGGACCAGCTCCCCCAGGTCCTGAAAGGTTTTCTCCCGTTCCCGGGCCAGCATGGCCCCCAGAGTCTCCCCATTGACGGGGTCCTGCTCCGGGTAGCCGCAGTCGGTGAGGAGGCGGGCCGCCTCCTGGGGGGTGGCGGCCTCCAGCATCTGCTCCATCTGCCCCCGATCCAGCAGCTGGCACTCCAGGGCGCGGACCCGGGTGGTGAGGAACAGATAATCGGTGTCATGGATCTGGTTTGCCATAATGCCCCTCCTCTCCGGGTCAATGGGCCCCGTCCTCGGGGAAGAGGAGGGCGGCCACTGGGCCGTTCAGCTGGGCCCGCTGCTGTCGCAGGAGCATGGCAAAGGAGCAGTTGATGTCCACCGCCCCCTGGCGGAGGATCAGCCCACCGGAAATCTCCGGCGCCGCCGGACCCAAGGTCAGCTTCCCCTTGGGGAGCAAGGCGTTGGCTTGGGCGACCACCTGCTCCCCCAAGGTATCCCGCTGGGCAGGGGAGAGGAGAACAGCCTCCTCTCCGGTCTCCGAGGCGGCGGCCGCCAGACGGGCCAGCAGGGGGATGGCCTCCCCCTCCGGCAGGGCGCAGAGGGTTGCCAGCGCTTTCTGAAAGGCCTCCTCCATCACCTGCTGCCGGGCGGCCAGGTCCTGCTTCCGCTCCTCCAGGTGGGCTGTGCTGGCCAGGCGCTCCCGGTACTCTGCCAGGGCCTGGCGGCCCTTGGCCAGGATCTCCTCCTTTTCCCGGGCAGCCTGGGCTGCGTAGTTGGCGAGGATCTCCTCCGCCTGGGCCCGGGCCTGGGCCAGGCGGGCCTCGGTGGCCTCCTGGGCCTCCTGGTGGATCCGGCCGGTGAGTTTTTCAATCCCGTTCATTGCTGAGGCCTCCTTTCCCAAACGCCCGCCATCACAGGCTGTTGAGCATCAGGAAGGACGCCAGCAGGCACAGAATGGCGTAGAACTCCACCATGATGGCCATGATGATGGCCTTGGACAGCTCCTCCGACCGCTTGGACACCAGGGCCACGCCGGCAGCGGCGCAGCGCCCCTGGGCGATGGCGGAGAGCAGGCCGCCGATGGCCATGGGGATACAGGCGGCCAGGAAGATGAGCCCCTCGCTGGAGGAGAGCATCCGCAGCTCCCCGGAGAAGAAGCCCAGCTTCATCAGGGCAAAGAACCAGATGACCAGGCCATAGAGGCCCTGGGTGCCGGGGATGATCTGCAGGATCAGGATCTGGGAGAACTTCCCCGGGTCGTTGGCCAGCACGCCGGCCCCCATTTCCCCCACGCTGCCCACGCCCTTGGCAGAGCCAGAGCAGGCCAGCCCCACGGCAAGCGCCGCGCCAATAAATGCCAATGCAATTCCGAATGTCTCCATGGATATTTCCTCCTCTTCATGGGTACGAGGCGCAGCCTCTCTTGTTAAAACTGGAACTGGTTGAGCATCAGGAAGGATGCCAACAGGGCCAGGATGGCGTAAAACTCCATCATGATGGCCAGTATGATGGACCGGCTGAGGTCATTGGGCTTCTTTGCCACCAGGGAGATCCCCCCGGCGCAGATTCGCCCTTGGACGATGCCGAAGATCAGCCCCCCCACGGCCACCGGCAGGCAGGCCCCGAAAAAGGCCAGCCCCTGGACCATGGTGAGTTCTGCAATGGTGCCGGAGAAGAACCCCAGCTTGGTCAGGGCAAAGAACCAGATGACCAGGCCATAGAGCCCCTGGGTGCCCGGCAGGATCTGCATCACCAGGACCCGGGAGAACTTCCCCGGATCCACCGACAGCAGCCCGGCCCCGGCCCGGCCCACGGTGCCCACCCCGGTGGCGGAGCCGGCGCAGGGGAGGGCCACCGCCAGGGCGGCGCCCACCATGGCCACCGCCCTGCCCTCGAGGGGGAGGGACTGGAAAAAGGCCAGGAGATTCATTCCAACACCTCCCCGTCGTCTGTGGTCACATCCACATACTTGGTCTGCACTTTCAAGGGCTGGAAGGGAACCCCACCCTCCTTATAGAACTTTCCGAAGAACTCCAAGTACTGCAGACGGGCGGCGTGGACGTAGGTGCCGATGATGTTGATGCCCATGTTGAACAGGTTCCCCACCAGGAAGATCACCAGGAAGAGGAGGATGCCGAGAGGTTTCGGCAGCCCCTCCCCGGGAAGGGTGGCCAGAATGTTGAACACCTGGGAGATCACCGATGTGGCCAGCATCAGGGCCATGAGGCGGCAGTAGGAGAGGATATCCCCCAGCCAGCTGGTGATGTCATACCAGCTGGCGATGCCCCCAAAGAGCTTCCCCAGGATGCCTTTCCTATGCCGACCCTGGGTGAGCAGCAGGGCCAGAAAGCCTGCCGCGATCCCCCAGAAGGTCCCCTGGAAATAGGCCAGGGCGATGCCGGCAAAGACCAGCCACCAGGGGACGACGTCCAGGAACCCCTCTGCCGGGCGGCCGTCCCGGATCTCCATGTAGATGTGCACGCACTGCCCAAAGAGCATATGTACCGCGCCTACCCCCAGGGCAATGACCATGATGGTCATGGGGTCCTGCAGGGGATTGATGAGGGCCGGCAGGGAGATCACGTGGTCGGGGAAGAAGGCGGCGGTGAACTGATAGATGGCGTCCCCGAAGAAGCCGCCGGTGAGTGCCCCGAACACTGCCGTGGAAAGCCCCAGATACTGCCCCAGCTGGAACATATATCCCATGGTTCCCTTGGGCCGGAACTTCCGGGTGATCACCAGGGAGAGAATCAGCAGGGCCAGGCCATAGGCCAGGTCGGCAAACATGAAGCCGAAGAAGGCCACGAAGAAGCCGAAGATCAAGGGGTTGGGGTCGATGCCCCCCTGATACACCGGCAGGGAGTACATCTCCGTGACCATGTTGATGCAGGTGAGCCACTTAGGATTTTTCAGCAGGGTGGGGGGCGTCTCGTCCTCCTGGGGGTCTGCCAGGTCATAGGCGCAGACCACGTTCTGGAGTTCCTCCTCCAACCGGGCCAGCCCGGTGAGGGCCACCCAGCCTTCCAGGAAGAGAACCGTCCCATTGGTGAGGATCTTTTCCCGGGCCTGTTCCCGGTGGAGATCCTGGGTTACCCGGTCCAGGCAGAGCTCCAGCTCCTTGCGGCGGCCGGCGCAGGCGAGGATTTGCTGCAAGATCTCCTCCCGGGCTTTTTGGAGCTGGGCCAGCTCCGCATCTGCCAGGCGGAGGTTGTCCGCCGGCGTGCCGGAGAGCCCCTTGAGCCGGGCCACGGCATAGCCGTGGGCCCGCAGGCAGGGCATGGCGGCGTCTAAGTCCTCCTTACGGCACACCAGCAGGAGGTACTGCAGGTGCTTGTCCTGGGAGACCAGCTGGAGGTGGGCCTGCTCCGTTGCCTCCGCCAGAGCGCCTTCCAGGGCGGTCAGGGGGACCGCCGGGGGACAGGTTCCCAGCTGGACCACGGTGGTGGCGGTCTCTTGGGTCTCCAGGGGGAGGTCCAGGGCCGCCCAGGGGGCCAGGCTGGCCTTGCGGTTTTCCAGGTTGGTCTCCATGGTCTGGAGTTTGCCCAATTCCCGGGCCCATTGGTTGAGCTGCTCGGCCAGGGCTAGGGCGGCGTCCCGCCGCTCTGCGCCGAAGAAAACCCGCTCCAGGACGGGTTCCCGCCGCACGAAGAGGCCGGACTTTACCCCGGCGTACCGCTTTAGGGTATCCAGGGCGGCGCGCACCGCCGTCATTTGGCCTTTCACCGTCAGCAGGGCGCTGGTCTCCCGTTTAAGCAGGGCGGTCCAGGCGGGGTCGTTGAGCTCGGCCTCCGGTTCCAGCACTTCCACGCAGCCAGCCCGCTGGAGACGGGCGAGGAGTTCCTCGCGCTCCTCCGCCAGGGAGAGCAGGCGAAGCCGTTTCATTTTCACGATGGCCATTTAAAACTCCACCACCTTTCCCACGATCCACGCGGCGGCCTGGTCCAGGTGGCGGCGGCCTTCTGCCAGGATCTCTGCCCGGCGCTGGGCGGCGGCAGAGCGCTGGACTGCCTGCAGATTTGCAGTCTCCCGTTCCGCGTCCTGCATCCAGGACCGGACCTGCTGCTCGGCCTCTGCCCGGGCGGCGGCCAGCTGGGCTGCCCCCTGGGTTTGGGCTGCTTCGATGAGGCGCATGGCCTCCCGCTCGCTGTCAGCCCGCTGCTGTGCAGAGGCCTGTTCCGCTGCGATCACTTCTTTTACCGCATCCAAAGACATAGCCACACCCCCTTTCTCTCTTTTTCGCAAGCCTTAAGAAAGTTTGCGAGAAGTTATTTCAAAAGTTACCATACCTGCGTTAAAAATGCAAGGAAGTTTTCTGCGCCTGTCATTTTCCTCTTGTGCAAGATTTTTGTCTCTGAAAAACGGACAGTTCCTGCTAATTTCTTCCTTTTTTGCAGGAGGGTCTGCATTCAGTTTTTCTTATGGCGGCGCCCGGCCCAGCGGGCTTGCGAGAGATCAGGGGGCCCAATTTGGGTGTTTTTCCGGTGGCCAAGGCCGCGCGATAAGGAAAACTTATTGTGATCCTCCAGGGGGACCGTCCCTCTGCGGGGGAGCGGCAGATGGAGGTTTGACTGGTGTCAGGGGAGGGCAAATCCTTTTTCCTTCTGGGCGCGCCATAAAATCGGCGAAATGCCCAGGGGAATTTTCCTGTTTCGATGCCCAAAATCTGCAGGATGTTTGTTACAACGATGCAATTAACATAGAAAACGGGAGGGATTTAACAGCAAAAAAACACACCGCCGCCGGCCTGCGAACGCAGCCCTCGGCGGCGGTGTGTGTCCACGCTTGGGATGAAAGCTGGGGGGAGGGATCAGATCTTCTCCAGGATCAGCTTGGCGCAGTCGATCTGGTTGGGGATGTTGCCCTTCTCGTCCCGGACGCGCCAGATGTCGGGGGTGATCTCATCCACCACGTACATCTTGCCGTTCTCGTCATAGCCCACCTCGATCTTGAAGTCGATGAGGGTGAGCCCCATGCCGGCCAGCTCCTTCTTCAGGACCTCGCCCACCTTGACCAGTATGCCCAGGGCCTCGTCATACTGACCAGGCTTGAGCATGCCCTTCATGATGCACAGGCGCTCGCTGATGAGGGGATCGCCCTGCTCGTCGTCCTTCAGGGTGACCTCGGTGTAGGGGGGATCGAAGACGATGCCTTCCTCCAGGCTGAACCGGCGGCACATGGAGCCGGCGGTGAAGTAGCGTAGCACGAACTCCAGCTTGGGCACGGTGAGCTTGCGCACCTGCATGAGGCACTTGTCCACGTCAGCCCCCAGGTAGTGGGTGGGGATGCCGTTCTTCTCCATGATCTCAAAGAAGTGCTTGGAGATCTGCAGGCCGATCTTACCCTTGCCTTCCACGCTGCCGCCCACGGTGTTGAAGCCGGGGTCGAAGTAGCCGTTCTCACCGGTGGCGGAGTCCTTGAAGAACAGGTTCACCACGTTGGTGGCCTCGTCCAGCATAACAGTCTTGGTCTTTCCGTCGTACAGGGTTTTCATATGGATGTCCTCCCTATTTCATAGTATCGCGGTGTTTTGGTCCATATCGGTGCTATTATAGCACTATCGGGGGAAAAACGGAAAGCCTTTGACGAAAAAAATTTCCCGTCCCTGGCCGAATTTTTTCGTCGTTTTTTCCCTCCCGGGGCGCGGCTTCCCCGCTGCGGGGACGCGGGGCGGTTGAACCAGGGCCCCTTCTGTGATAGGATAAGAAAAAGACCCCTCAGATCCCGAGAAAGGAGGCATCCATGGAACAGCAGACATTGTTTGCCCGGCCGGACAACCAGCCCCTGGCGGCCCGCCTCCGGCCCCGCACCCTGGAGGAGTACGTGGGCCAGACCC
Source organism: Candidatus Evtepia faecavium (assembly GCA_019115545.1). GTDB lineage: Bacteria > Bacillota > Clostridia > Oscillospirales > Oscillospiraceae > Evtepia > Evtepia faecavium. Next base: position 35,275 of record DXDK01000088.1, on the reverse strand, counting down.
ACCTGCTGGGGGAGGGGAAGGTCCTGCGCAAGCTCATCCAGCGGGACCAGATCTCCTCTATGATCTTCTGGGGCCCGCCGGGGGTGGGGAAGACCACCCTGGCCCGGATCATCGCCCACACCACCAAGTCGGAGTTCATCGACTTCTCCGCCGTCACCAGCGGGATCAAGGAGATCCGCACGGTGATGCAACAGGCCGAGCGCAACCGCCAGTTCGGGGAGCGGACCATCGTCTTTGTGGATGAGATCCACCGCTTCAACAAGGCCCAGCAGGACGCCTTCCTCCCCTTTGTGGAGAAGGGGAGCATCCTCCTCATCGGGGCCACCACGGAGAACCCCTCCTTTGAGATCAACGGCGCCCTCCTCTCCCGGTGCAAGGTCTTCGTCCTCCAGGCGCTGACGAAGCAGGACCTGGTCACCCTCCTCCAGCGGGCCCTGACGGAACCCAGAGGGTTTGGGGAGCAGCAGGTGAACCTGGAGCCGGGGATGCTAGAGGCCATCGCCTCCTTTGCCAACGGGGACGCCCGGGCGGCCCTGTCCACCCTGGAGATGGTGGTCCTCAACGGGGAGAGCGATGGGGACACCACCACCGTCTCCTGGGAGACCCTGGAGCAGTGCACCGCCAAGAAGTCCCTGCTCTATGACAAGACGGGGGAGGAACACTACAACCTCATCTCCGCTTTGCACAAGTCCATGCGCAACTCCGACCCGGATGCCGCCGTCTACTGGCTGGCCCGGATGCTGGAGGCAGGGGAGGACCCCCTCTACATCGCCCGGCGGCTCACCCGCTTTGCCAGCGAGGACGTGGGCCTGGCCGATCCCCGGGCCCTGGAGATGGCGGTGGCGGCCTATCAGGCCTGCCACTTCATCGGCATGCCGGAGTGCTCCGTGCACCTCACCCAGGCGGTGGTGTACCTCTCCCTGGTGCCCAAGTCCAACGCCCTCTACCTGGCCTATGAGCGGGCCAAGAAGGACGCCCTCACCCAACTGGCCGAGCCGGTGCCCCTGGTGATCCGCAACGGGGTCACCAAGCTCATGCAGGAGCTGGACTACGGCAAGGGGTATCAATATGCCCACGACACCCCGGACAAGCTCACCGACATGCAGTGCCTGCCCGATTCCCTCCTGGGCAGGCGGTACTACCGCCCCACCGACCAGGGGCAGGAGGGGAAGTTCAAAACCCGCCTGGAGCAGATCCTGGCCTGGAAGGAGCAGCACGGGCAGGGGAAGAAACCATGAGAGAAAGTGCCCGCCCCCGCCTCTGCAGAAGGTGCAGAGGCGGGGGCGGGGTTACTTTAGGTCTCCTCGCTGGCCTGGAGGGTGGGCCAGAAGAGGGGCTTCTCCATGCCGGGGAGTTTTGTGGGTTCCCCGTAGTCCTCTCCGAAGGTCTCTACGGTAACCTGCTCCAGGAAGATGGGGCGGACGGGGGTGTTGATCTTTACCGTGGGCTCCCCAGGGAAGGGGACGGGGTAGGTCTCCGCTGCCTCCAGGCGGCGGAGTTCCTCCAGCCCCTCCACCACTTTGCCGAAGATGGGATAGGTGCCGGTGATGGCGGGGCAGTCGGCCAGAGGGAAGAAAAACTCCCCGCCGGCGATCTCCGGGGCGCCGTACCCCCCCAGCCCCACGGTGCCGAAGGCGGCCTCCAGATAGGTGCCGCTTTTCACATCGTTGGGGATGAAGTAGCAGGCCCTGGGATCGTGAAAGGCGTGGTAGCTCACATCCACCACCCAGCCGGGGACGATGCGCTCAATGGGATAGTGGTCAAAGACCCCCTGCCGGGCCAGGGAAAGGAAGCTGGCCACCGCCTGGGGGGCGACCTCAGGATAGAGCTCCAGCTTCAGCACACCCCCGTCAGAGAGGGTGATGGTGACGATGGGATGGTTCACAGGGCAGCTCCTTTCTCAGGGAAGGACTTCCAGGGCCTTGGGCAGGTGGTTGAGGATCTCCACCCCGTCCTCGGTGACCAGGGCCAGGTCCTCGATGCGCACTCCCATCTCCCCAGGCAGATAGATCCCCGGTTCAATGGAGAAGATGTTGCCGGGAACGGCCACGTCTTCCGCTGCGGAGGAGACGTCCCCGAAGTCGTGGGTCTCCAGGCCGATGAAGTGGCCCAGCCGATGGGTGAAGTTGGGGCCGTATCCCCCTTGGGAGATGATGTCCCGGGCGATGCGGTCCAGATCCCGCAGGGGCACGCCGGGGCGGATGGCGGCCTCCGCGGCCTGGTTGGCCTGGAGGACCAGGTCATATACGGCTTCCTGTTTGGGGGAGACCTCCCGGTAGAAATAGGTCCGGGTCATGTCGGAGCAGTAGCCTTCGTAGACACAGCCCACGTCAAAGAGGACGCAGTCGCCGGGTTTCAGCTGGGTGCCGTCGGGGTAGTGGTGGCCGCTGGCGGCGCTGGCGCCAAAGGCGATCAGGGGCTCAAAGCTGAAATCCTCCGCCCCCAGGTCCAGGTAGATGCCCTTGGTCTGCTCCGCCACCTGGCGCTCGGTGATCCCTTCCCGGACCAGCGTCCGGAAGGCCTTCACCGCCTCGTCGTTGATCTGGGAGGCCTTCCGCATAAGGGCCTGTTCCTGGGCGTCCTTGACGCTCCGGGCCTTGTCCACCGCCAGGGAGGCGTTCACATAGCCTGGAGCGCACTGCCGGTCCATGAGGGGCAGAAGGAACCGGGCGGCCATGTTCTTGTCCACCCCCAGGGGCTGGCTGTGGTCCACTGCCTGGTAGACCAGGTCCAGATAGGGGTCGCTGTCGGTGAAGCGGACCTTTTCCACCCCCAGGTCCTCGGGGACGGTCTCCAGCTGGTTGATGAAGATCTTGTGGTGGCCGGACTGGCTCACATAGAGGGCGTAGAACCGCTCCAGGGGCTTGATGAGCCGGCCGGTGAGATAGAGGATGGAGAGGGGATCCGTGATCAGGGCCTGGGAAAGGCCCATCTGCTCCAGGTTTTGGAGCACTGTGCGCAGTCGGTTCTCTTTCATAGGAAACACCGCCTTCCTTGATTTTTTGCGGGGAAACCCCGCGCAGCGCCCTGGAGACAGGGCAGCCGCGCGGGGTATGTTTTTTGGTTATGCCTGGGCAGCTTGGAAATCCTTCCGGGCCTGGGTGGCGCCCACCACAGCAAAGGTGGCGGGGTCCACTTCCACGCCGTAGATCTCCCGGGCGTCTTCCAGGGTGATGTACTCGTTCTTCACGTCCATAGCCACCCGAGCGGGGTCCCGGGCCAGGGGGTTGCCGTAGCCGCCGCCGGTGCCGGTGACCATGCGGACGATGTCCCCCTTTTTCATGGGGATGCGGTTGCCGCTGCCGTAGGGGCCGTCGTAGGTGCCATCCAGCCGGATGAAATCAAACCCGTTGGTGGAACCTGGGTGCCCCCCCGCAAAGCCCCAGGCGGGCCGCTCGTGGCGGCCATAGGCCCCGCCGAAGTCCATGTCGTCGTTGAGGGCCTCATGCCCCAGGATGAGGCCGTAGCCCCCCCGGAACTCGCCGGCGCCGGTGTTATCGGTGTGCAGGGCGTACTCGGTGATCTTGATGCCGAACTTGGACTCCAGGATCTCCACGGGGATGTTGAAGGTCTCCCCGTCGCCGGTGCAGAACTGGCAGGAGTCCCCGTCCCGGTCACAGCCGGCGCCCCAGCCGCCCAGGGTGGGGCCGCAGTTGACGAAGGGCTGGCCGGTGACGGCGTGGATGCCGTTCATGGTGTAGGCCCCCACGGTGAGGAAGTGGCCTGCGGTGAGCTGGCCCTTTTTGACCACCGGCGCCATGGCCTGCCACACCAGGTCCAGGGCCACCTGCATGGATTCATAGTAGCAGGAGACCGGGGCAGGGCGGATGGCGTTGAAGAGGGAGCCCTCCTCGGCGATGATCTCCAGGGGCTCGAAAACGCCGTCGTTTACGTTCTGCTCCGGGTCGGTGCAGGCCAGGAAGACCGAGCGGATGGCGGAGTGGAGCCCCGCCAGGGCCAGGTTGATGGGGCCGGCGGTCTGCTTGTCGGTGCCAGTGAAGTCCACGGTCATGCGGTCACCCTTGACGGTGACGGCCACCTGGACGTGGAAGGGGCCGTTGCCGTGGACGTCCTTGTCCATCACGTCCTCTGCCCGATAGACCCCGTCGGGGATCTTCTCCACCTGCTTCCGGGAATACTCGGCGCTGGACTGAAGCAGGCGGTTGATGGCGGACCGGACGGTGTCCTTGCCGTACTTGGCGCACAGCTCCAGGATGCGCTTCTCCCCGGTGCGCAGGCCGGACACGCCGGCCCACATATCGCCGATGGAGAGGTCGGGATAGCGCACGTTGGCCCGGATGATGTCGGCGATGTCCTCGTTGAGCACGCCCTCGTTGAAGAGCTTTACGCAGGGCATCTGCAGACCTTCCTGGTAGATCTCCGTGGCGTTGAGGGAGTAGCCGGGGTCCTTGCCTCCCATCTCCGACCAGTGGCACTTGTCGGCCACGTAGCAGAAGATCTCTCCCTCCACGAAAATGGGCATCACCACGCCCACGTCCTGGATGTGGGAGCCGCCGCCGCCGTAGGGGTCGTTGATGATGATGATGTCCCCCTCCTTCAGCCGGCCGGTGTCGGCCCACTTGCGGATGACTTCCTTGACCATGGAGCTGAGCATCCCCAGGAAGCCGGCGCAGCCGTTGCCCTGGGTGATGAGGTTGCCCTTGTCGTCGGTGAGGCCCGAGGCAAAGTCCAGGCACTCATAGATGATGGGGCTCTTGGAGGTGCGGGCGATGGCGGTGAAGATCTCCTCCCCGGCGGCCAGGAGGGAGTCCTTGATGATGTCTAGGGTGATGACGTCTACTTGTTTCTCAGCCATGGGTTATACCTCCGTTTCGATGATGATGTCGCCGTAGGCGTCGATGGAAGCGCGCATGCCGGGATAGACCACAGTGGAGGCGCTGACCTCCTCGATGATGACGGGGCCCTCCATGGTCATGCCGGGGGAGAGCTTCTCCCGGTCATAGATCTTGGTGTCGGCCTTGCCGGTCCCCTCGAAGATCACGGGACGGACCTCCTTGATGCATTCCTCCAGGGAGTAGGGCTGGGCGGGAATCTCCTTGATGGGGGTCTTGGCGATGCGGCCGAAGGAGGCCAGGTGCATGTTGACGATCTCCACCGGGCTGTCGTCCAGGCGGAAGGAGTAGTTCTGGAAGTGCTCCTTGTGGAAGGCCTCGATGAACTGGCCCAGATTCTCCGGGGAGAGGTCATCGTTGGGGACCCGCACCTTCACGGTGTGGTCCTGGCCCTGGTAGCGCATGTCCAGGTAGTGGGCGAAATAAACATCGCTGGCCTTCACGCCCTTGGCGGCGTTGTCCTCCAGGGCTTTGGCCTCCAGCTTCCGCCACTGGGCGTTGATGGCGCCGTAGTCCGGGTGAGAGAGGGGGGCGAAGAAGGTCTGAATGTCGTCCGACCGCAGGTCGGTCATGAGCATGCCCCAGGCGGAGAACACCGAGGCGGCATTGGGGACGATGACCTTGCGGATGTTCAGCTCCTTGGCCAGGGCGGCTGCGTGCATGGGGCCGCCGCCGCCGAAGGCCACCAGGGCGAAGTCTCTGGGGTCATAGCCTTTCCGGACGGAGACCAGCTTCAGGGCGTTGAGCATGTTGGAGTTGGCCACCCGGATGATGCCCAGGGCGGCGTCTTCCGCGTTCAGGCCGAAGGGGTTGCCGATCTGCTCCTGAATGGCAGAACGGACCTTGTCCATGTCCACGTCCATGTCGAAATTCTTGGGGGACAGGCGGCCGATCACCAGGTTGGCGTCGGTGGTGGTGGGCTGGGTGCCCCCTTTGCCATAGGCCACGGGGCCCGGCAGGGCGCCGGCGGACTGGGGCCCCACCCGGAGGGAGTGGGTGCTGTCCACCCAGGCGATGGAGCCGCCGCCGTTGCCGATCTCCACGATGTCCACCACAGGGACCTTGATGGGATAGCCAGGCCAGCGGTCGGTCTTTTCGATTTTATACTCGGTGGTGGTCTTTACTTCGCCCCCGTCCACCAGGGAGCACTTGGCAGTGGTGCCGCCGATGTCGAAGGCGATGACCTTGTCCTCCCCCAGCATTTTGCCCAGCATGGCAGCGCCGTAGATCCCCGCCACAGGGCCGGACTCCACCATGTTGATGGGGGTCTCCTTGGCCTTTTCAAAAGTGGTGGTGCCGCCGTTGGACTGCATGATGTACTTGGGGCAGATGATGCCCGTCTTCTCCAGCTCCTGGTAGAGCCGGTCCACATAGGCCTTGGCGGTGGGCATTACGTAGGAGTTGAGGACGGCGGTGGACTCCCGCTCGTACTCCCGCCACTCCTTGGACACCTCGTGGGAGGCGGTGACCATCACCTCCGGCCACAGCTGGTGGATGAGCTCCTTGGTGCGGATCTCATGGGCGGGGTTCACATAGGCATGGAGGTAGACCACGGCGATGGCCTCCACCCCTTCCTTCCGGAAGGTCTCCAGGCAGGCGCGGACGTCGTCCTCGTTGAGGGGCTCGTGCTCGTTGCCCAGGTAGTCCATCCGCTCGGAGACCTCCAGGCGGAGGTAGCGGGGCACGAAGGGCTCCGGCTTTTTGAAGTTGAAGTTGAACAGGTCCGGCCGGTTGCCCCGGCCGATCTCCAGGATATCCCGGAAGCCCCGGGTGGTGATGAGGCCGGTCTTGGCCCCCTTCCGCTCGGTGAGGGCGTTGATGACCACGGTGGTGCCGTGGGTGAGGTCCTTGACCGCGGCGGGGTCGATGTTGCACTTGGCAATGACGTCCATAACACCCTGCTCGAAGTTGGGCGGGGTGGTGTGGCTCTTGTTGACATGGATCGCGCCTTCCCCGTCGATGTAGACGATATCGGTGAAGGTGCCGCCGATGTCGGTGGCAATTCTCATAGTGGTTCCTCCTCAGTTGGGTTCCGCGGGGGTCGTGCGCCCCGCTTGGCAAAGGTGACAGCGAACCTGGTGCCCGGGCTCCAGGGGGATCATGGCGGGGTCTTCCGCTTTGCACTGGTCCATCACATAGGGGCATCGCAGGTGGAAGCTGCAGCCGGGGGGGATGTTCACCGGGGAGGGGATCTCTCCGGTGGACTCCACCTTGGCTGGCTTCAGGGCCTCTTCCTCCTCCGACACCACGGGGATGGAGGAGATGAGCATCTGGGTATAAGGGTGCTCCGGCCGCTGGAAGAAGGTGTCCGCCGGGGCGATCTCCGCGATCTTCCCCAGGTAGAGGATGGCCACCCGGTGGGCGATGTTCCGCATGAGGCTCAGGTCGTGGGTGATGAAGAGATAGGTGAGGTTCTTCTCCCGCTGGAGCTTCAGGAGCATGTTGATGATCTTAGCCTGGATGGACACGTCCAGAGCGCTGGTGGGCTCGTCCAGGATGATGAACTTGGGGTCCGTGGCCAGGGCCCGGGCAATGGCCACCATCTGCTTTTCCCCGCCGCCGATGGAGGCGGGGGACTTGTACATGTAGTGCTCCGGAAGTTCCACCATGGTCAGCAGTTCTTTCACCCGCTCCATCCGCTCGGCGTGGGTCTTGCCGATCTTGTGGACCTTCAGGGGGAGTTCCAGGATCTCCGCGATGGACTGGTGGGGGTTCAGGGAGGAACCCGGGTCCTGGAAGACAATCTGCATGTCCTTCTTCATCTGCATGGACCGGTGCTTCCGGCCGATTTTCTGCCCTTCAAAAAGGATCTCGCCGTCGGTGGGTTCATACATGCCGATGATGGAGTAGGCGATGGTGCTCTTGCCTGAGCCGCTCTCGCCCACCAGGCCGATGACCTCTCCCCGATGGACGTCCAGAGAGACATCGTCCACGGCTTTCACAAAAAGCTTCTGGCCATCCTTCCCTTTCCCGGCGGGGAAATACTGTTTCAGATGGTTCAGCTGTAAGATCACGTCGTCTTGGGGCATGGCTCACACCTCCTTGGGGTGGAAGCAGGCCACCAGGTGGCCGCCTCCCACGTCTTTGAGCAGGGGTTTCTCCTCCCGGCAGGCCTCGGTGGCGTGGGGACACCGGGGGGCAAACCGGCAGCCCTTGGGGGGGTAGAGATAGTCCGGGATGGAGCCGTAGATGCCGGCCTGGATCCCGCCGCCGCTGAGGCGGGGCACCGCTTCCATCAGCCCCACGGTGTAGGGGTGCAGGGTGTGGCGGAAGACCTCTTCCGTGGGGGCGGACTCCACCACGGTGCCGGCGTACATGACGTTGATGCTGTCAGTGATTTCCCGGGCCACCCCCAGGGAGTGGGTGATCATGATGAGGGACATGTTCCGCTCCTCCACCAGGCGGTTGAGGGTCTTGTGGACCTGGTCCTGGATGGTGACGTCCAGGGCGGTGCCGGGCTCGTCGGCGATCATCAGGTCCCGCTGGGTCATGATGGCCATGGCGATGCAGATACGCTGCTTCATGCCGCCGGAGAGCTGGATGGGGTAGTAGGTGAAGATCCGCTCTGGGTCGGGGATGAACACGTCCCGGATGGCGTCCAGGACCATCTGCTTCTGCTCGGCTTTGCTCTTGCCCTTGCCCTGGGCGGAGTTCTTCACCACCTCCATCATCTGCTGGCCGATGGTGAACACCGGGTTCAGGGCGGCGGAGGGCTCTTGGTAGATCATGGAGATCTCCTTGCTGCGCACCTGGCCCAGGTCCCGGTCGGACATTTTCAGCACGTCCTTGCCCTTGTAGAGGATCTCCCCCTCGGGGATGACGTACTGCCCCTCCGGCACGATGCCCAGGATGGACTTCACCGTGGTGGTTTTGCCGCAGCCGGCCTCCCCGACGATGCCCACTTTTTCTCCCTGGTGCACGGTGAGGTTTACGCCGTCCAGCACTTTGGAGTAGCCCTGGTAGACTTTGAACCAGAGCTTCAGGTTTTTGATCTGCAGGATCACATCTTTGCTGATATTACTCATACTTGCTGTCCCCCTTGGAGAGCATATCGCCGATGCCGTCTCCCATGAAGTTGAACCCCATGATGATAATGATGATGGCAAGGCAGGGGAAGATGGTCATCCACCACTGGTCCGGCATGTACCGGGCGCCGTCGGACACCATCTGGCCCAGAGACGGGATGGGGGGCTGTTCCCCCAGACCGACATAGCTGAGGGTGGCGCCCATGAGGATGACCCAGCCCACGTCCAGAGACATCTTGGTGAGGATGGGGGAGAGGCAGTTGGGGAGGATCTCCTTGAAAATGATGTGGCCTTTGCTGGCGCCGGTGAGCTGGGCCGAGACCACGTAGTATTCATTTTTACAGGAGGTGGCTACGCCGTACACCAATCGGGTATACCATGGCCACCACATGATGGTGATGGCCAACATGGAGTTGGTGAGGTTGGGCTCCAGAATGGAGGCCACGGCCAGAGCCAGCAGCAGGGCGGGGACCGACAGGAAGATGTCGGCGATACGCATGATGAGGGTATCCACCCAGGTGCCGTTCATGTACCCCGCCAGCAGGCCCAGGCAGGTGCCCACGGGGACGGCGATCACCAGCACCAGGATGGCCATTTTCAAGGCGCCCTGGAAGGAGAAGATGATCCGGCTGAGGATATCCCGCCCCATGTTGTCCGTCCCCAGAAGGAACTGGGCGCAGGGGGCTTTGGTGCTGTTGGCAAAGTCGGTGTAAGCCCCTGCGTGTTCGGGGTAAGGGGCGATGTACTGGGCGAAAACGGCGGCCAGGATCACCAGGATCACGATGGCCAGGCCCACCACGCTGAGCTTGTTCCGGGAGAAGCGGTGCCAGGCTTTCTTGGCGTTTTCCCGGCGCATCTCCTTGGGGTTGGAGACCACCCGGACGGTGGGCCGCTTGGCCTCGTAGGACAGAGCCCGCTGCAGCTCTCTGGCCTGTTTGCGTGCGCGCATGGTTGTCATGATTTGGCACCTCCCAACCGGATTCTGGGGTCAAGGCAGGCCACGATCAGGTCCACCACGATGTTGACCACCACAAAGATGGCGCCAAAGACCAGCAGCACGGCGGAGATGGCGTTGAGGTCCTTGCCCAGCATACAGGACAGGCCGTAGCGGGAGATGCCCGGCCAGTTGAAGATGGTCTCCACCAGGAAGGCGTTGCCCATAAGAGAGGCAATGTCCATGCCCATGCAGGACACGGCGGGGATCAGAGAGGGCTTGAGCTGGTATTTCCGCAGAATCTTCCCCTCAGGCACCCCGTAGCCCCGCATGGCGGAGAGGTAGTCCTTGCTGCCGTTTTCCGTCATGGAGTTGCGGACGATGCGGGCCTCCTGGCACAGCCCGCCCAGGGCCAGGGCAAAGGCAGGCACCAGAAGGTGGAGGAAGGCGTCCCAGAACGTGGAGAACTGCCCGGCCAATAGGGCGTCTATTGTGTAGAACCCGGTGACGTCCGGGGGCGCTGTCACGCCGTAGCTCAGCCGGCCCAGGACGGGGATCACCTGCCACAGGTGGCCAAAGAGGAGCAGCAGCAAGGTGGCGATGACGAAGCTGGGCATGGCCACGCCGATGTAGGACAGGACCCGGATGATGCCGTCCACCACCGTGTCCCGGTATTTTGCAGCCAGCACGCCCAGGATGATGGACAGGATGATGAGGATCACTGCGGCCATCACCACCAGCTCCAGGGTGGCGGGCAGGAACTCAGCCACGTCGGTGCTCACCGGGCGGTTGGTGGAGGTGGAGGTACCGAAGTCGCCCTGGAGCACGCCGCCGATCCAGTAGAGGTACTGTTGCGGATAGGAGTCATAGAGATGGTTGGCCACGCGGTAGCTCTCTTTGGCCTCCTCCGTGGCGGTGGAGCCCAGGGCCATGGTGGCCACGTCGCCTGGCATGATGCGGGAGATGGCGAAGATGACAATGGAAAGGCCAAACATCACCACCACCGCCAACACCAACCGGCGCAGCAGATAGCGTTTAAAATTCATAGATAGGGGCCTCGCTTTTTCAGTAGGTTCCGGGGAAGGGCCTTGCCTCCCCACTGGGAAAGTGGGCACAGCAAGAACCGTCTGGAACACCAGACGGCTCCTGCTGTTGTGATGCCAAAATCAGTTGTCTAACACCTGGAAATCCTTAAACAGGAAGTTGTAACCCAGCGTAGTGCTGGCAACGCCCCGCTCCACAGCAGGGAAATAGATGTTGTCTTTGTAAGCTCGCAGTTCGCCCTGCTCGGCCACGGCAATGCCGTAGACCTCGTCAATGGCAACCTGCTGGATCTCGTCATACTTGGCATACCGCTGGGTCTGGTCCATGGTGGACAGGGCGTCCTCGATCATGGCGTCCAGATCGGGATCCTCCAGCCATTCGGTCTGCTGCCAGGTGGCGGCGGTGTCGCTGTGCAGACGCTGGTAGAGCAGGGCACCGGCCTCGCTGTAGTCAGCGGACATGAAGCACACGCTGGTGTTGGGGGTGCTCTCCACGGCGGAGGTGTTCTGCACCTGGGTGGCCCAGGCGACCTTGCTGATCTGGATGTTCACACCCAGCTCAGCGGCAGAGGCCTGGAGGAGGAGGGCCAGCTTTTCCTCGTCGGGCACTTCCGACACCCAGGCCACTTCGATGGCCATCTCGCCGCTGAGCAGCTGGTCGGCGTACTTGGAGGCCTCCAGCTCCTGCTTGGCCAGTTCCATGTTGTAGGTGTACTTCTCCCCGCTGAAGTCGCCGCCCGGCAGGGAGTTGCCCACGTAGTTGTCCACGGAGAAGTAGCCGGGGAAGAGAGTGGTGTACACCTGCTCATAGTCGATCATGTAAGCCAGGGCCTTGCGCACGTGGACGTCGTCCAGGGGAGCGGTCTTGGTGTTCATCATGAGGTAGAGCACCTGGCCGCCGGCATAGGACTCCAGCCGGACCCCGTCCAGCTGGGCCAGGGACTGGTAGGCGTCGTAAGTCTGCCACTGGTCGCTGATCTCCAGCTCGCCGTTGGCCATCATGGTGCGCACGGTGGCCGCCTCGGTGCCGTTGATGATCTCCACGGTGTCCGGGGCGTTCTCGGCGAAGGTGCCGTGGTAGTCGGCGAACTTGGTCATGACGATGCGCTCGTTCATGGTGTAGTTGGAGCAGGCATAGGCACCGCTGCCGGCATCGTTCTGGGCCAGGTAGGCCATGCCGTAGTCGCCGTACTCGCCATAGTTGCCGTCAGCCAGGTTGGCCATCACCAGGTCCTCGTTGACGATGTACAGCCGGCAGAGCAGGCTCAGGAAGGGGGCGAAGGTCTCGTTGAGGGTGATGACCACGGTCTTGTCATCGGGGGCCTCCACGGAAGCCACGTGGTTCTGGAAGAGGTAGGCGTTGCCCTGGCCGATGGTGATCAGACGGTCATAGCTGAACACCACGTCCTGGGCGGTCATGTCGGTGCCGTCGTGGAACTTAACCCCGTCCTTCAGGGTGAAGGTGTAGGTCAGGTTGTCGTCGCTGATGGTGTAGTCTTCCGCCACGCCCTTGAGAATGGTCCCGTCCAGGTCGGGATAGACCAGAGAGTCGTAGAGGTTCACCACCACCTGGTAGGAGGCATAGTCCGCAGCGCAGGCGGGGTCGAAGGGGTTGCCGAACACGGCGGTGGTGCGGATCACCTTGCCGGCGTCGGCGGTGGTGCCGCTGTCTGTAGGCTGGGTGTCGGTGGAGCCGCCGCCGCAGCCGGCCAGAGCCAGCATCAGCACGGCCAGAGAAGCCGCTGCGATGCGGGTGAGAAAGCGTCTTTTCATAGCATCATCTCTCCTTTTCTTTGGTGCATCCGGTGGGGACAGGGGCGTCGTGGAGAGGAGACCCGCGGGACCCTGGGGGTTCTGCTTACGGCAAAGGCGCCAATCGTCCAGACCAGCGCCCTTCCTCGGTTCCTGTTTTCCACTGTCAACACGGATGGCATCGGATAGAGAGATTTTACTATAGTAAAGCGAAAAAGTCAACGAGAGAAGGGGGAAACCTCGCGTCTTTTTTCCGTTTTTTTACTTCTTTTTTCCGCTTTCCTTACAGAAGGTTGCCCACCGAAAGCCTTTCCAAACAAACCATGGCTTCCAAAGTGCCGGCGATGCGGAGAGCCGCGGCAGTGTAGTCCTCCGCTGCCCGGCAGGCCAGGGCCCCCTTCAGTTCCAGGAAGGCGAGGGCCACCTGGTCGATCCGGGTGTGGGCATGGATGACCTGGAGGTAGGGGACCTGCCCCTGCCATTGCGTCTCCAGGGACAGGGTCAGGGCGGCGGCCTGGTCCCAGTCCTCCTGCTGGGCTGCGGCGGCGGCCTGCCGCAGTTCCTCTGCCAGGGGTTGGAGCTGCCGCTGCAGCACCACGCCGTTCCAGGCCAGCAGGGCCAGCATCCCCGCCAGAATGACTACGGCGGCCCAGAGCTGCCTCATGGCGTCCTCTCCTTTCGGGCCAGATAGACGGTGTCCTTCTCGTCCACTGTCATCAGGAAGACCTGCCGGACATCGGGGATGCCCCGCTGGCGGAGCTCTCCCTCCAGCCAGCCCCGGGACAGGCGCCGGGCCCGGAGGTTCTGGGACAGTACCCGGCCGTCGCTGACCACCACCGTGGGCAGGCCGGCCTCCCGGGGCTTGAACCCCATGGCCTGGTGGGTCACCGGTTGCTCTGCCGCGTAGGGGAGCACGGAGACCCGGCCGGTGGTCTCCAGGACGGCGTATTTCACCTTGGACAGGTCGGTCACCCCGGCCATCCGCAGCTCCTCCAGAAGCTCATCCACGGTGAAGCGGTTTTTCCGCATCTCCCCCTCCAGGATCTTCCCGTCCTGGATCACCACACTGGGCCGGCTGCACAGCAGGGCCCGGAAGCGGATGCTCTTCACCGTGAGCACCGACAGAATGGCCGACAGGCACAGCAGGGTGAGGATGGGGATGATCCCCATGAGCAGGGGGATCCCAAAATCCTGCATGGGCACGGCGGCCAGGTCGGCGATGATCAGGGAGAGGACCAGCTCCGAGGGCTCCAGCTCCCCGATTTGCCGCTTCCCCATGAGGCGGATGCCCAGGATGATGAGAAAGTACAGGATGATGGTGCGAATGACAGCGGTGATCACCGGCGATTTCCCCCTTTTCTCCATGGTAGTTTTCCCTAGCCTGTCCAGAAGTGGGGAGATTATGCGGGAAATCCCCGGTCGGGACTTGTCATTCCATCGGGTAAGGGGTACAATAAAACCAATCTCTGCCCTGTTTCCAGGGCGGCAAACCATGAGAAAAGGTGGTCTCCCCATGAAGCACGAACTTGTCCTGGTCCTGGATTTTGGCGGACAGTATAACCAGCTCATTGCCCGGCGGGTCCGGGAGTGCGGCGTCTACTGCGAGGTCAAACCCTTCAACACCCCTCTGGCGGAACTGAAAGCTATGGATCCCATCGGGATCATCTTCACCGGCGGGCCCAACAGCGTGTACCTGGACACTGCGCCCCATGTGGACCCGGAAATCTTCACCTGGGAGGTCCCCATTTTGGGGATCTGCTACGGCTGCCAGCTCATGGCCCACAGCCTGGGCGGGCAGGTGACCCCCGCCCAGGAGGACACCGCCCGGGAGTACGGGAAGACCCCCACCACCTACAACACCGCCATCCCCCTCTTCCAGGACCTGCCGGAGACGGGGATCTCCTGGATGAGCCATGGGGACTACATGGCCAAGGTGCCCCAGGGTTTCTCCCTGGCCGCCCACACGGACATGTGTCCCACCGCCGCCATTGCCGACCCCACCCGGGGATTTTACGGGGTGCAGTTCCACCCCGAGGTGAACCATACCCAGCACGGCACGGATATGATCCGCAACTTCCTCTATAAAGTCTGCCACGCCAAGGGGGACTGGACCATGGGGGACTACTGCCGCACCGCCGTGGCCGCCATTCGGAAGAAGGTGGGGAAGGGCCGGGTCCTGCTGGCCCTCTCCGGCGGGGTGGACTCCTCGGTGGCCTCCGCCCTCCTGGCAGAGGCGGTGGGCCGCCAGCTCACCTGCGTGTTCGTGGACCACGGCCTCATGCGCCTGAACGAGGGCGACGAGGTGGAGGCCGCCTTTGCCAAGTGGGACATCCGCTTCATCCGGGTGGATGCCGAGACCCGCTTCCTGCTGAAGCTGGCAGGGGTGGACGAGCCCGAGCGGAAGCGAAAGATCATCGGGGAGGAGTTCATCCGGGTCTTTGAGGAGGAATCCAAAAAGATCGGCGCCGTGGACTTCCTGGCCCAGGGGACCATCTATCCCGACGTCATCGAGTCCGGCGCCGGGGAGGCCGCCACCATCAAGAGCCACCACAACGTAGGGGGCCTGCCCGACTTCGTGGACTTCAAGGGGATCATCGAGCCCCTGCGGATGCTCTTCAAGGACGAGGTCCGCCAGCTGGGCCGGGAGCTGGGCCTGCCGGAGTACCTGGTGAGCCGCCAGCCCTTCCCCGGGCCCGGCCTGGCCATCCGCATCATCGGGGACATCACCAAGGAAAAGGCCGACACCCTCCGCCAGGCGGACGCCATCTTCCGGGAGGAGCTGGCCCGGGCCGGGGAGGACCAGTGCCTCAGCCAGTATTTCGCGGTGCTCACCAACACCCGCTCTGTGGGGGTCATGGGGGACGGCCGGACCTATGACTATACCCTGGCCCTCCGGGCGGTGACCACCGACGACTTCATGACCGCCGACTGGGCGAGAATCCCCTACGACGTCCTGGACCGGATCTCTGTGCGCATCGTCAACGAGGTGCAGGGGATCAACCGGATCGTCTACGATATTACGAGTAAGCCGCCGGCGACGATTGAGTGGGAGTGATTTCTTAAGGCCCGGAAAAGCCCGTAACACAATGACTATGTTAGGAGGGAGAATAAATGAAAACGAGAAGCCATTCATCGATTCTGTTTCTTTTACTGCTTCTACTCTCACTTTTGGTATCTGGGTGCTCCAGTGATGCCCAACCCGCAGCTTCTGAAGATTTAATTGTTGGAAATTGGAAAACGGTTGACGGGAAGAATCAGATGCTCTTTTTTGAAGATGGCACGGTATCTGCAGGTTCTGTAGGCGGCAATATGGATACGGGCACGTGGCATATGGTGGATGGAGTGCTCAGCATCTCGGATTCTTATGGTGAAACGCAAGTGTTTGATAATGTAGAGATTACGGAGAACACCTTGGTTTTGGAATCCATGGGAATCACAGAAACTTTTTATCGAGACACCGACGAAGCGGTCGCAGCAGACAAAACCCTCGATGAACTTAACGCACAACTTTTAGAATCGGATATATTCTCTGAGACTGCTAAGGAAATTTCTGCGAATTCCCAGGGTGATCTGACGTATTCCCTGATCGACGCACGGGATGGCAGCGATCAAAACGGAGAATTTGTTTATGATTTTACGCAGTCCCACGAGTATACGTACTTAACAGAGCTGGTGACAGAACGTATTACATTTGCCTATAATCCATCGGCGGATGACTTTTATATTCTCTCAACAGAGTCAAATCCTGGAGAGGAAGTTTGGAATATAGTTGGTCATTGGGATTATGCGCCAATGGATCCGTATGAGACATTACAATCCCTTGCTGTAGACATTACAAGGGCGGATTCCAAAACCTTTGATATATCCTATACCTACGAAAAGAGGACGGAGGCGCTTGCCTCAACTACAGAAGAATTTTCCGGATCTGGTACCTACACAGCAACAGAGCCCTATGCTCCCTACTATGAATGCGGCTATGATTTGATTGTCGATTTGGATGATGATGTGACCATTTACGTATCTCGTGATGACGGTGTATTGGTTCAAACCCCAGGAAGCAAAAGAACGATGGAGTTTTCCAATTAAGTACATCATAATGAAAAGAATACCTATACCCTGAGCAAAATTCCATAGGCAACTCTGCCTAGAAAACTTCTGGCAGGAGCGAGTGGGAGTGACCCTCCCCCCACGAAAACACCCCCACCCCACACCAAGGAGGCCCCCCATGCACATCGAACAATACGTCATGGCCTATCAGGTGGAGCAGGACCGGCTGCGGGCGCTGCTCCCCGATGGCTTCGTCTCCCTCCGCCCCGTGCTGCGCATCAACGCGGAGATCCGGGATGGTCGGGAAGGCTATCTGGAGTACAACACCGCCGTGGAGAAGGACGGAACCCGGGGCTGGCTGAACATCGCCCGCTGGGACCAGGTCCCCTTTGTGCGAGGGGGGAAGACGGTGACCTTCCGGACGAGCTTCCTGGAGATCTCCTTCACCGGGGTGGGGATCGAGGGTTCCTGCCCCGCGGAGAAGGACAACGCCGGGTGCTACGTCCTGGGGGAGACTGCCCGCCTCATCCCTCCGGAGGTCATCACCGCCAACAAGGAGTTCTGCGACTGCACCTTCCGCTGGCAGTTCTCCGATACCGACGCCCAGGGGAGCAGCACAGGGGAGACCCTCCCCGCCATCCCGGAGGCGGTCACCCGCGTCTATCCCAAGGTAGCCTGCACGGCGGAGAACGCGGCAAGCATCCCCTGCAAGCAGGTGTTGGGGACGTACGTGGTGCGCTTCACCCGGTGAGGGAAGGCCCCTCCCGAGGCCCCCAAACCCTTGACAAACCAAGGGCTCTGTGCTACAGTGAACCCATAGGGGAGCTGCGCAGGCGGCTGAGAGGAAACATCGGTTTCGACCCTGTGGCAGAGGCCACACACCTGATTCGGACAATGCCGACGGAGGGAATTGGAGTTTTGCAGCGATTCGGAGCTGCCTGTTCGTCGTACCGAGCAGGCAGCTTTTCCATTTCTCAGGACAAGAAAGGATGGGGACCATGCGAGCATACAGCACCCAGATGGAAGCGGCCAAGAAGGGCATCATCACCCCGGAGATGAAGACCGTGGCGGAAAAGGAATACATGGAGGCGGAGACCCTCCGGGAGCGGGTGGCCCTGGGGCAGGTGGCCATCCCCGCCAACGTCCGCCACACCTCCCTCTGCGCCGAGGGGATCGGCAAGGGGCTGCGCACCAAGATCAACGTAAACCTGGGGATCTCCGGGGACGCCAACAATTACGAGGTGGAGATGGACAAGGTCCGCATGGCCCTGCGCTTCGGGGCGGAGGCCATCATGGACCTGTCCAACTATGGCAAGACCAACACCTTCCGCCGGCAGCTCATCGAAATGTCCCCCGCTATGATCGGCACCGTCCCCATGTACGACGCCATCGGCTACCTGGAAAAGGACCTGTTGGAGATCACTCCCCAGGACTTCCTGCGGGTGGTCCGGGCCCACGCCGAGGAAGGGGTGGACTTCATGACCATCCACGCCGGCCTGAACCGCCGGGCGGTGGAGGCCTTCAAGCGGGACAAGCGGAAGATGAACATCGTCTCCCGGGGGGGCTCCCTGCTGTTTGCCTGGATGGAGATGACCGGCAACGAGAACCCCTTCTACGAGTATTTTGACGACGTGCTGGACATCCTCCGGGAGTTCGACGTGACCATCAGCCTGGGGGATGCCCTCCGCCCCGGCTGCCTGGACGACAGCTCCGACGCCGGCCAGATCGCCGAGCTCATCGAGCTAGGCGCCCTGGCCCAGCGGGCCTGGGACAAGGACGTCCAGGTGATGATCGAGGGCCCCGGCCACATGGCCATGAACGAGATAGCCGCCAACATGCGCCTGGAAAAGCGGATCTGCCACGAGGCCCCCTTCTACGTCCTGGGCCCCCTGGTCACCGACATTTTCCCGGGGTATGACCACATCACCTCCGCCATCGGCGGGGCCATCGCCGCGGCCAGCGGGGCGGATTTCCTCTGCTACGTGACCCCGGCAGAACACCTCCGCCTGCCGGACGCCAACGACGTGAAGGAGGGGATCATCGCCTCCCGGATCGCCGCCCACGCGGCGGACATCGCCAAGGGCGTCCCCCACGCCCGGGACCTGGACAACCGCATGGCCGAGGCCCGGCACAAGGTGGACTGGGAGGCCATGTTCCAGATCGCCGTGGACCCGGACAAGGCCCGGGCCTATTTCGAGAGCACCCCTCCCTCCGACCGGCACACCTGCTCCATGTGCGGGAAGATGTGCGCCGTGCGCACCACCAACCTCATCCTGGAGGGGAAAAAGGTGGAGTTCTGCTCCGAGCTGTGAGGGAACGCCCTCCTGCGGCCCCATAACAAGAGAACAAAGAACCTGGCGGGAAAGGGCCCTTGCCCTGGATCCCGCCAGGTTCTTTTTTTTCTAACGCTGGTTTGCCCCATGGGCAGGCTACCGGCCAGCTTCCCCCTGGACCGGCCGGTCCAGCAGGTTGGTCATGCTCCGCAGGCTCACCCCCAGGGTGGAGAGGTTGTGGAGCATGGCGGAGGTGGCTGGCGCCAGCACTCCGGCGGTCCCCAGACCGATGAGGCTGCCGTTAAACCCGATGACGAACCGGTAGTTGGATTGGATGCGCCCCATCAGGGCGGTGGAGAGCCTCCGGAGGGTCACCAGCTCCGTCAGGCTGTCGGCGGAGATGGTGATGTCGGCGATCTCCCGGGCGATGGCGGCGCCGTCGCGGATGGCGATGCCCACGTCGGCGGCGGACAGGGCAGGGGAGTCGTTGATGCCGTCCCCCAGCATGATCACCGTGTGGCCTTGGGCCTGTTCCTGGGTGACGAAACGGGCTTTGTCCTCGGGGAGGACCTCGGCGCGGTAGGCGTCCACCCCCACCTCCGCGGCAATGGCGGCGGCGGTGCGTTCGCTGTCCCCGGTGAGCATGACGGTCTTCCGGATTCCCAGGGCATGGAGGGCCTGGATCACCCCCTTGGCCTCCGGGCGGAGGGGATCGGCGATGCAGATCACCGCCGCCAGCACCCCGGCGATGGCCAGATAGAGGTGGGTATACTGGTTGGGTAGGGCGTGGAACTTTTCCCGCTCCTCCGGGGGGATCTGGCAGCCCTCGTCCTCAAAGACGAAGTGGGCGCTGCCGATGATCACCCGCTCCTGGCCCACGGTGCTGGCGATGCCGTGGGCCACCAGGTAGTCCACCTTGGAGTGCATCTCCTCGTGGGAGAGGCCCCGGACCCGGGCGGCCTGGACCACGGCGTTGGCCATGGAGTGGGGGAAGTGCTCCTCCAGGCAGGCGGCCAGGCGGAGCATGTCCGCCTCCTTCTTTCCGCCGAAGGGGACCACCTGCACCACCGTGGGGCAGGCCCGGGTGAGGGTGCCGGTCTTGTCAAAGACGATGGTGTCCGCCCTGGCCATGGCCTCCAGATACTTGCCCCCCTTCACCGTGATGTGGCGGCCGCTGGCCTCCCGCATGGCGGAGAGCACCGCCAGGGGCATGGCCAGCTTCAGGGCGCAGGAGAAGTCCACCATGAGCACGGAGAGGGCCCGGGTGACGTTCCGGGTGAGGAGGAAGGCCAGGCCGCTGCCGGCCAGGGTATAGGGGACTAGTTTGTCCGCCAGGTGGGAGGCGCGGTTCTCAGCGGCGGACTTCAGCTTCTCCGACTGCTCGATCATGGCCACGATCTTGTCGTACCGGCTGCTGCCGTTCTGCTGGGAGACGGCCAAGAGGCAGGCCCCCTCCTCCACCACCGTGCCGGCGTAGACCGTCATCCCCGGCCGTTTGGGCACCGGCACGGACTCCCCGGTGAGGGAGGCCTGGTTGACCATGACCTCGCCCTCCCGGATCACCCCGTCCACCGGGATCAGGCCGCCCATACCCACGGCAATGACGTCCCCCGGCCCGACCTGGTCCAGGGGGACCAGGACATCCTCCTCCGGGGTGTAGAGCCAGACCCGGTCCACGTTCAGGGCCATGCAGCGGGCCAGGTCATCCACCGACTTCTTGTGGGTCCACTCCTCCAGCAGCTCCCCAAGGCCCAGGAGGAACATGACGGAACCGGCGGTGGAAAAGTCCCGCCGGGCCATGGAGATCCCGATAGACAGCCCGTCCAGCACCTCAACATGGAGCTGCCCCCGGAAGAGGCAGCGGGCCCCCCGGACAAGGTACCGGAGGGATTTGCAGAGGGTGTAGGCCCGGGCCAGGGGAACCGGGAGAAAGAGCATCCGCAGGGCCTTGCCCACCACCTTGCCCACTAGCTTTTCCTGGTAAGCCCGGTTCAGGGCCCGGCTGCTGTGGGCCGGGGCCAGCTTCTGGATCTCCGGCGCGGTGTAGGAAAAACGGCGGAGGAAGGCAAGCAGGTCCGCCCGCGGGCCCTGGTAGCGGATGATGGCGCAGCGGGTGCGCTCGTGGACGGAGACCTGAAGGACCTGGGGACAATGCTCCAGATAGGCCTCCAGCAAATCCGCCTGCTCCAGGGTCATCCGGGGCTGCACGGCCCGGACCCGGAGACGCCCACGGGAAGCGTGGACGATTTGAAACTTCATAGGAACACCTCCAACGGGAAAGGGAAACAGAGAGAGCCACAGCACCCTCTGCATTTTCCTTGTAAATAAATGATAGGAAAGTAATTTTCCTTGTCAGGTATTTTCCGGGGCGGTGTCCTCTGCCACGTCCTCCTGGTCCTCCTGGGCGGCCCGGGCCTCGTTGAGATCCTTGGCGCTGGCCAGGATGTCGGCGGCGTTTTCCTGGATGGTAGTCGCCGTCTCCATGACGCAGTCCTTCATCCGCAGAGCGGCGGCGGTGGTGTGGATGTACGCCTTCTTGGCGTCCTTGCTGGAGAGCAGTTTGATGCCAGCGGAGCCAAAGAGCACACCGCCGGCAAAGAGAGCAAGAGCTTGGTAGGAACCCATTTTTCTAAAACCTCCTGTGTAGTAAAAATACTTTACAATATCACTTGCGCCGGTACCCGGTGATCATCACCATGAGCATACAGAATATCGCGCTCCACGCCCAAAATCGATGCTTTTTCAACGGGATACACCTCCTCTCCCGAAGGGGATTTTGGGAACCTGTTTAGTATACCGTCTCTTGCCCTGGAAAGCATACCGATTCCGTCGGGGATTTGTGGTTTCAGACATTTCGTTTCGAAAGCTGCCGGCGGTACTGGGCAGGGGGGAGCTTGTAGTGCCGCTTGAAGATTTGGGAAAACTGGCTGGCGCTCTCGTATCCCACCGCTGTGGCCACCTGGAGCACCGTTTGGTTGGTGTGGCGGAGAAGGTCGGCGGCCAGGTCCATCCGCCGGGCCTGGAGGAATTTCCGGGTGGACAGCCCGTACATCTGCCGAAACCCCTCCTTCAGAAAGGTGCCGGAGATGTGAAACCGGTGGGCCAGGCTCTCAATGGTCATGGGCTGGCTGATGTGGGAGAGCATGTAGTCGTGGGCCTGGCGGATGGCGTCGATCTGGTCCTGGTCCCAGTACCGCCGGCTGCAGGGCTGCTCTACAGGGCGAAGCCCCTCCCCGCACAGGAGGTAGAGCAGCTCCACGCTCTTCATCACGCAGTATTCCCCCCGGGCCTCCGGGGGGAGGTCCTCCAGCTGGGAGAAAAAGGCGCTGCTCCAAAGCCCCCCGGGGAAGAGGAGCCACCCTCCATGGGCGTGGAGAGCCGCCAAAACCTCCCTGGCCTGGAGCCGGGAGCCGGGAACCGACCAGAGGTCCAGCAGCGGCTCCAGCAGCTCCTCCCGCTCCAGGGTCATCTGGATCTGCTGCTGGCGGACCGGCCCGGTTCCCTGGAGCCCCTGGACCGGGGCGGCCTGGGAGAGGAGCAGGATGTCCTGCTGCTTTGCGTCAATGACCTGACCGTGTTCCAGGGTGATCTCCACCCCGCCTGCCTGGCAGAACAAAAGGGAGAGGGGGGCGGCAAGGACCTCCTGCCACCAGGGGGGCGAGGGGACTCCCTCCACCTCCCACACCCGGAGGCCGGGCAGGGAGTAGGACCAGGGAATGTGCGCCATGGGAAGCTCCGGCATGGAATGACCTCCTTTGATATTAGCGAAAGCTAACTTTCGGACAAGAAAAAACGCATCCATTGGATTGGCTGGATGGGATCGAAACCGAAAGGCGGTGGATACTGCGAAACTTTCAGTGAAAAGGGGTTTCCCTTTACAGGAATATCCATGGAAAACGACGGGGTTCCCGGGGAAGTTTCGCCGTTCACTGGATGGACGTCACCGTGTACCCCGCCCCCCGGACCGCGGCCCGGAGGGCCGCCTCGTCGGGTTCCTGCTTCAGGCGGACGGTGGCCTTGTGGGCGCCCAGATCCACCTTGGCCCACACGCCGTCCAACCCATTCAGGGCATTCTCCACCCGGCGGGAGCAGTTGGAACAGGTCATCCCATCGATGTCCAGGGTGACGGTATAGGGGTAGTGCCTCTTGTTGCGGTCCGCCACTTTCCCTTTCCTTTCCACGGGGTCGTGGTCGCCGCAGCATCCACCGCCCCGGCGGAGCTTTTTGCCATAGCTGTAAATGGCGTAAACACAGATCAGCGCGATGACGATGACAACGATTGCGGTGCCCATGGAAATCCCTCCAAAGTGATTTTGCAATTAGCTTTCGCTAACTTCTGGGGTCAGTATAGCACACAACGGAAGCCCTGTCCAGGGGGAAGGAAAAATTTTTCCGGGAAGGGGAGTCAATCCTCCAGAATGGCCTTGGCCCGGGCGTATTTCTCCCGCAGCCTTGCCCGCTCCTCGGGAGGGAGGGCAGCCAGGCGGCCCTCGTCGCTGTTGTGGGCCAAGTCGGCCTGCTTCACCAGCCGGGCGATGGGGTGATTCTTCAGGGAGGCCACGTAGGCAAAGTAATCCATCCCCGCCGGGCGGGTGAGGCGGGCCACCGCCTGGGTGACCTCTGGTGGAAAGTCCCTCTCCAGCTGGGCCAACGTAACCGGGGTGTCCTCCAGGACATCGTGGAGGAGGGCCACGCAGGTGGTGATCTCATCGGGCATCCCCTCCGCCAGGCGGCAGGGGTGGTGGAGATAGGGCACGCCGGCTTTGTCCACCTGGCCCTGGTGGGCGGCCCGGGCCAGTTTCAACGCCCGGCGGGTGAGAGGGGTGTCGATCATAGGGGTTCCTCACTTCCTGTGAAACATGTCTGGGGAAAATCTCTGTAAAGGGAAAACGCTTTTCCGTGCCGGAATGGCAGGAAAGCCCCCCAGGATCCCTGGGGGGCTTTCGTATGGGGAGGGTCACTCCCACTCAATGGTGCCGCTGGGCTTGGGCGTCAGGTCGAAGAGGACCCGGTTGACTCCCTTCACCTCCGCCGTGATCCGGGCGGTGAGGTGCTGCAGCAGGGAGAAGGGGACGTCCTCCACGGTGGCGGTCATGGCGTCCACGGTGTTGACCGCACGGATGATCACCGGCCAGTCAAAGGTGCGGGCGTTGTCCCGGATGCCGGTGGACTTGAAGTCGGGCACCACGGTGAAGTACTGCCACACCTTGCCCTCCAGGCCGTTCTTGGCAAACTCCTCCCGGAGGATGGCGTCGGACTCCCGTACAGCCTCCAGCCGGTCCCGGGTGATGGCCCCCAGGCACCGCACCCCCAGGCCGGGGCCGGGGAAGGGCTGGCGGAAGACCATGCTGTCCGGCAGGCCCAGGGCCTTGCCCACCACGCGGACCTCGTCCTTAAAGAGGAACTTCAGGGGCTCCACCAGTTCAAACTGCAGGTCCTCCGGCAGGCCGCCCACGTTGTGGTGGGCCTTCACCGGGCCGCTCTCCAGGATGTCGGGGTAGATGGTCCCCTGGGCCAGGAACTGGATGCCCTCCAGCTTCCGGGCCTCCTCCTCAAACACCCGGATGAACTCCGCGCCGATGATCTTCCGCTTGGTCTCGGGGTCGGCCACCCCGGCCAGCTTGTCCAGGAAGCGGTCCACCGCGTCCACATAGACCAGGTTGGCGTCCATCTGGTGGCGGAAGACCTCCACCACCTGCTCCGGCTCGCCCTTGCGCAGCAGGCCGTGGTTGACGTGGACGCAGGTGAGCTGCTTGCCCACCGCCTTGATGAGCAGGGCTGCCACCACAGAGGAGTCCACCCCGCCGGACAGGGCCAGCAGGACCTTTTTGTCCCCCACCTGTTCCCGGATGGCGGCCACCTGCTCCTGGATGAAGGCCTCCGCCAGGGCGGGGGTGTTGATCCGCGCCATGGACTCCGGCCGCTTGTTGTCTGCCATATTCCATTCCTCCCTCGATGCAAAAACTGGGTGTTGTTTGGTTTGTGGAGCCATTATAGCACGAAACGCCGGGAAACAACAGAATTTTTTTCGTTTTCTTCACTGGGGCAGGCAGGCGGTGAGGAGAAACCGTCCCTGGGCGGCGGTGACCTCCAGGGAGCCGCCGTACCGCCGGGCGATCTCTCGCATTCCCGGCAGGCCGAAGCCGTGGGCGGTCTTATCCTCCTTGGTGGTGGCCAGGTCCGGCGCCTCGTCCCCGGCCAGGGCGTTTTCCACCTGGAGCATGAACAGCCCCTTCTCCACCCGGCAGCGGAGGTGGATCACCGGGTCTTCGCTTTTCTCCGCGGCCTCCATGGCGTTGTCCAGGGCATTGCCCAGCAGGGCGCACAGGTCGGCGTCGGAGAGCAGCAGCCGGGCGGGAAGGGCCACCTGGAAGATCCCCCGCAGTCCCCGCCCCTCCATCTCCTTGGCCTTGGCGGAGAGGACCACGTTGGCCGTCTCGTTGTCGCAGAAGCGCCGCTGGGCGGACAGGGCAGGGGAGCGGACCAGCTGGTCCAGATAGGCCTGCGCCCGCTGGCCCTCCCCCTGGGCCAGAAGGCCTTGGAGGGCGGTGACGTGGTTGCGCAGGTCGTGGCGAAGGGTGCGCAGCTGCTGGTGCTCCCGCTGCAGGCCCTGGTAATAGACCTCCCGCAGCCCCGCCAGGCGGACGGCCTGCTCCAGCCCCTCGTGGTCGGCCAGGGCCAGGATCACAAAGAGCAGCGCCACCGCGGTGGCCAGGGTGAAGGGGAGGACCACCAGCCCCTGGGTCAGCCCCATGGCGTGGGCCTCCTGGGAGATCCACACCCGGGAGGAGAGCAGCACCACTGCCACCAGGGCGCACAAGGGCATCATGGACAGGGCCAGGATGAGCTTCCACAGCCGACGGGGAAGGGTGACCGTCTCCCGGGGCAGCCGGGGGCGGAGGAGAAGGTACAGCAGCCCGAAAATCACCGTCCGGCATATCTGGGAGGGCAGGCGGGTTTCTGAAAAGGGATAGGTGTCCAGCAGGGCGGAGACCGACATGATCAGGGAGAAAAAGATGAGGATCACCGCAACCCGGCCCACCCAGTCCCCCCGTGTCCCCAGGAAGAGGAGCAGGAAAAACAGGGGAAAGGTATAGAGCATGTTGGGATCCCCGATCCAGATGATCATATGGGAGGAGAGCCCCAGGGTGGCCAGGAGGATCCCCCTCCACAGGAGATTGGGCCGGGGGGTGAGAAAACAGGTGAGGATCCGGCATAAAAAGTATCCGCTGCCCAGCAGGGCGGCCAGCCAGACCGCCAGCTCCACCAGGGCCGGGGGCGTCATAGGTCCCCCTCCAGGGAGGCCCGGGTGAGGGCCAGCAGGGCCCCCTGCTGGCAGGAGCGGCTGATGGGGAGGACCGTGTCCCCCACAAAGACCTGGCTCCCCGCTACCTGGCCCACGGCGCCGCCCCGGACCAGGTAGCGCTGGTGGATGCGCACGAAGCCGGAGCCCACCTCCTGGGCCACCTGGTCCAGCTTGCCGTAAAAGACATAACTCTTTTCCCGGGTGACGCAGGTGACCTGCCGGCGGTTGGAGACGAAGTAGAGGATCTCCTGCTGGGGGATGCGATAGGTGACCTCCCCCCGGCGGCAGAGGAAGAAGGCTTCCTCCGTCCTTGTCAGGGCGGCGGCCGCCCGGTCCAGAATGTCCGCCAGCTGGGCCTCCTTGGGCGGTTTCAGCAGGTATCCCAGGGCCCCTACCTGGTAGCCTTCAAAGACGTGGCTGTCGTACCCCGTGACGAAGGCCAGCTGGATTCCCGTCTCGGCCTGGCGGAGCCGGCGGGCGGTCTCCATGCCGTCCAGCTGGTCCATCTCCAGGTCCAGGAAGACCAGGTGGAGCTCCCCGGGGTGGCGGTCCCGCCAGCGGAGCAGCCCCTCCCCGGAGGAGAACTCCAGGATCCGGGCCTTCTCCTGCCGGGGTTCCAGCAGCCGCTCCAGGGCGCTCCGCAGGGCCAGGCGGGCGTCGTAATTGTCATCACAGATCCCGATGCACAGCATGGGCATCCCTCCCTTGTGGGAAATCTCTGCTCTGATTGTACCACAGCCCGGGGCCGCCGCCAAAGAAAAGTTGGCCGGCTCCCGGCCAAAGTTGACGGCAGACCGGTCAAACTTGACCGGCCCGTTCGCCGGGCCCGCCAAACCTGCCGCCAAATCCGCCGGTTGTAGCGGGCCCGGTTGCGGCCGGCGGGGGAAGGGGGTACCGTGAAGACGAAAACCAACCGCCCTCAAGGGGCGCAAGAAAGGACGGGATACCCATGATGCTCACCGTAGAAAACCTGCACAAATCCTACCAGGTGGGGAAGACCACCTACGAGGTCCTGAAAGGGATCTCCCTGGCGGTGGACCAGGGGGAGTTTGTGGGGGTGATGGGGCCCTCGGGCTCCGGCAAGACCACCCTGCTCCACTGCATCTCCTGCTACCTCCCCGCCGACGGCGGGCGGATCACTCTGGGGGAGCGCGCCCTGGCCGACCTGGACGAGGCCGCCCTGGCTGCCGTCCGGAACCAGCAGCTGGGCTTCGTGTTCCAGGACTTCCTCCTGCTGGACGGACTCACCGTCCGGCAGAACATCCTCCTGCCCGCCATCATCGGGGGCGCTGCCGGCCCCGGGGCGGAGGAGCGGGCTGACCAGCTCTGCCAGGTCTTTGGCCTCACCCCCCTCCGGGAGAAGTACCCGGCGGAGATCTCCGGGGGCGAGAAGCAGCGCACTGCCGTGGCCCGGGCCCTCATCAACCACCCCCTGCTGATCCTGGCCGACGAGCCCACGGGCAACCTGGACTCCCAGTCCAGCCGGCGGGTGATCGACGCCTTCCAGCAGGCCAGGGCGGCCCTGGGGGCCACCATCCTCATGGTGACCCACGACTCCTTCGCGGCCTCCTTCTGTGACCGGGTGGTCATCCTCCGGGACGGGGTGGTCTGGCGGGTGCTGGCCAAGGGGGAGCAGGACCGGGTCCACTTCCAGGACCAGCTGCTGGACGTCATCCGGGATATGGGAAAGGAGTGAGACCATGCAGACCTTCTCCGATGTCTACCGCCACCTCCGGCGGAAGCAGTGGCGGCAATACGCCCTTTTGGCGGGGTGTGCCTTCTTTTCCACCCTGCTCATCACCGCCTATGCCTGTATGATGCGCTCGCCCACCATTCTCACCGTCCTCCCGGAGGGGGGCGACTCCCGAAAACAGGTGATGA
Organism: Candidatus Evtepia faecavium; assembly: GCA_019115545.1. Classification (GTDB taxonomy): domain Bacteria; phylum Bacillota; class Clostridia; order Oscillospirales; family Oscillospiraceae; genus Evtepia; species Evtepia faecavium. The sequence continues at coordinate 7,161 of DXDK01000088.1, read as the reverse complement.
TGGTCTTCGTCCTGGCGGTGCTGGGCTGCCTGGTCTTCACCACCTACGCCGCTGGCCTTTTCTTCCGCCAGCGGTCCCGGGAGCTGGGGATCTTCCTGGCCCTGGGGGCTTCCCGGCAGCAGCTGAAGGGGGCCCTGCGGCGGGACTTGACGGTGATTGCCCTGGCCGCCTGCCTGGCGGGGGGCGTGCTGGGCGCCCCGCTGTCCTGGTGTGTGTGGACGCTGTTCCGCCGGTTTTTGGTGGACTCCCAGGAGATGGCCCTCTCCTTCGACCCGGTCGCCTATGGGCTGCCCCTGTGCTTTGGGGCGTATGTACTGGTCATGCTCCTCTTCCTGGCCAGCCGGTCGGTGGACCGGACTAACATCCTGGACATCATCCAGGAGTCCCACAAGTCCGAACCCATCCGGGCGGTGAAGCGGTGGTACGGCCCGGTGGGCCTGCTCCTGGTGGCGGCGGGGGTGGCCCTGGGGAACCTGATGCCCTCGGTGTTCGTCCGGGTGTTTCACTGGTATGCCCCCTCAGTGGTCACCGGCCTGTGCTACGCGCCGGCCCTGGTGGGGCTGTATATGTTCCTGCTCCACACGGTGGTCAACGGCTGGGGGCGACGGAAGGGGTACAAAAACCTCATTGCCACCGCCATGATGAAGTTCCAGGGCCGGCAGACGGTGCGGAACATGCTGGTGATGACCCTGCTGGTGGCGGGGGCCTATTTTGCCAGCTTCTATGCCCCCATGATGTCCAGCAGCAGCGCCTATTCCTTTGAGCAGCGGCCGGTGGACTACGAGTACCACTGGCGAGGGGACCAGGACCTGCCGGAGCAGGACGCCGTTCTGGCCCTGGCGGCAGAGCACGACGTGGACCTGACCTCCTGGGCCCAGGTTACCGCTGCCACCCTGGGGCGGGATGGGAGCTACTCCGTGGAGCGGGAGACCGCCTTTGGCACCACCTACACCACAGAGTATACCCAGCTGCTGAAGGGGGCCACCTTCTTCTCCGAGAGCGACTGGAACACCCTCACCGGTCAGGAGGTGGACCTGCGCCCCGGCACCTGCGCCAACGTGCTGGACGACGAGGGGGGCAGCAGCTATCGCTCCGGCGGGGACGTGGCGGTGCTCACCAACATGGTCACCCGGCAGACTCTCCGGGTCACCCCGGCGGAGCCCCTGCGGTACACCATGCTCCTGGGCTGTTACGTCCTGGACGACGGGGACTACGCCGCCATCACCCAGGGCCTTACGGAGCTTTGGACGGAGGAGTACGTCTTCTTCAACGTGGCCGACGTGGAGGCCAGCTACCCCTTTGCCAAGGCCCTTTTCCAGGAGATCATCGCCTGCTCCGGCCCCGAGGTGGAGGTGGCCGACTACTACGACCTGGTGGGCGCCGCCCTGGCCCAGGAGCGGGGGGAACCCTACGCCTACGACCCCCAGCAGGCCGCCGCCCGGGGCCTGTCAGTGATCGACTACGACGACAGCGATTCCTCGGAGTTCCGTGCCTATTGGCTCTACATGCCCCAGTTCCGGGTGCTGGATCAAAACGACTTTGCCACCACCATGGCGGTTTTCCTGATGCTCTTTATCTTCATTGCCCTGGTCTGCTTTGCGGCGGTGATCGTCATCGCCTTCACCCGGTCCATGACCCTCGCCCTCACCAACGCCCGGGTGTACGACGACCTGCGCCGCCTGGGGGCGCCCCCGGATTACCTGTACCGGACCGTGAAGGGCCAGGTGAGCCGGGTTTTCCAGGTGCCCATCCTGGTGGGGACGGTGCTCATCTACGCCTTCTATGGGCTCATCATGTACACCAACAGCCAGCCTGCGGGGATCACCGCCAGCGAGGGGGCGGGGATGCTCACCTGCCTGGCGGTGGTGGCGGGCGTGACCCTGCTGCTTTACCTGGTCTATCGCCTGACCTTGCGGCAGGTTTGCGCCGTGACCATTTACCGGAAGGGGGGCTGACAGAAACAGCAAGGCCCAGCCCTCTCTCTACGGGGAGAGGGCTGGGCCTTGTCCACTTCTCTAGCCTCCTATGCCCCCTGCCAGGCGGGGTTTTCCGCCAGCAGGGAGAGGAGGTGGTCTTTGAGGTTCTCTTTTCCCAGGGCATTGCAGGCTTCCAGCAGCCGTGCCTGGGGATCCCCCGCGTAGGCGCTCTGGCACACCTGCCGGGCAAAGGCGTCGTCCCCCTCCAGCTGGTTCAGAAGGGGGAGCAGGTGGTCCTGCCTGGGCCAGGCCCGGAGCAGGAGCACGCCGTCGATGGTGTCGTACAGCAGATACTCCGCGGCCTCCGGATCCTCCTTCAGGGGGACGCTGGCAGTGTCCAGGAGCAGCCGCCACATGGCGATGGCCAGGTCCGGGTGCCCGGGGTAGATTCTTGTCAGGATCTCCGCCGGGTCGGCCTGTTCCAGGACCTGGGTGTTCCAGTTCTGGAATACCGCTGGATAGGCGGCCACCAAAAGATCCCGGCAGGCCTGGGGGATCCGGGAGCCATCCCAACGGGCGACAGCTGCTTCCGCGGCAGCCCGGTTGGGGGCGCGGAGGGAAAGATAGGCCCAGAGGGCGCAGAAGGTTTCCCACCAGGCGTTGTGCTGGGCAGAGGCGTCCTGGCCGGAGAAAATGGCATAGCACGCCTCCAGGGCGCTGAGCAGATCCACCACCGGCTGGGGCAGCGGGGTGCTGGGAGCATAGGCAGGCAGATAGGGCACCAGCTTCTGCCAGAACTTCCCGCACACCCCGTGCGAGAGGGCCCCCTCGGTATAGAACAGGGGCGCCTCTTGGGTGATGGAGCGAGCGGCGGCCTCGTACCCGGCGGGGAAGGGCCGGCTGGCCAGGAAGGTTTTCAGCAGAGGCGGGTAGGGCTTGACCACGAGAGGGGAGACCGTCTGCCCGTCCCCGCAGGTGAGGGTCCGGTCCCACTCTGCCCCCTCCCGGGCGGCGGCGAGGCACACGTGGAGGACCACGCAGGGGGCCAGCCGGGCCAGTTCCTCGTCCCCCGGGGCCAGGGCGTTCACCTGGTCCATCACGGTGTCATACTGGGCGCACAGCGCGTCGCTCCAGGTCTGGACCCAGTCCAGAAGGTTCTGTTGGAAGACCGCCTGCTCCTGGCGGGCCTCCATCTCCATGTCGTGGCCATAGATTTCATAGAACTCGGAAAGGTCAAAAGACAAAGAAATCCCTCCTGACGAAGCGGCGGGGCGGGGGAGATTATCCCAGCTGGGCGCCGTCGGCAAAGGCGGTGCCCACGACCTCCCCCAGCTTCCGATAGGTGTGGTTCACCGGGTCAAAGATGATGGGGGAGAAGCGGTCGGGGTCGATCATCCCCTGGCCGTCCAGGATGGCCTCATCGGCGCTGACGTTGACGATCTCCCCCACCAGCCGGCAGGTCTCCGGCTCATAGCGGATGAGACGGCACTCCAGGGTCATGGGGAGCTCGTCGATCACCGGCGCGTCCACAAAGGCGGCCTGGGAGGTGTGAAAGCCCGCCCGGGCCATCTTGTCCGGCACGTTGTTGCCGGAGACGATGCCCACATAGTCGCAGGCCACCACGTGGGCGGCGTCGGCCATGCTGATGGTGAAGGCCTTCCGGGCCAGGATGTTCTGGGTGGTCTTGTGCCCTTCGCTGATGCACAGGGAGATCTCGTTCTCCTCGCTGATGCCGCCCCAGGCGGCGTTCATGGCGTTGGGGACGCCGTTTTCATCGTAAGCCGCCAGGATAAACACCGGCTGGGGATAGGTCCAGGGCTTGGGGCCGAAATTCTTTCGCATGATCGCATGCCTCCTGTCAAAGGTTTCCCCTCTATTATAAGGGGCCGCGGGGGAAAAATCAATGCGGGGGACTGGCGGCAGTGCATTGCCCAATAGCCCGTATCAATATTCGATCCCACAACTTCGCATACAGCCGCCGTTATCGGCGGTATGCCAGAGAGAACCATGCCGCCGACAGGTTGAATGGATGTAGATTTGTTCACAGCCTTATGGTATAATTTCCTTAAAACGACAGAGCGACAAATCGGAATTTGGAGGGAGAAAAATGAAGGATTATCAAAATCTAATCGGTAAAATTTTGATTGCGGCAGCAATTATAATTGCTGCATTCATTGTAGCAAATGCGATTGAAAATGCAGGAACCAGTATACATCAAGGTTTAACTTATGCAGGCGAGTTGCTTAGATAAAATCCCATTTATCGGGGCGTTTTCCGCCGACTTAAACAACGAAATACATCCACTGAGAGCAGCTTTTTCCATCAGGAAGCGGCTGCTCTTTGTTGTATGAAGAAGCCGGCAATGCACCCACATTGCCGGCTTCCTGGAAAATGACCCGAATTGTGATACAAATGAACCCCCTTTTGCGTTAGGGGGTTCACTTGGCTTCAAGGGGGTTCACCGATTTCTAAGGCCGGTGTTCTCCGAGCCGCGTACTTCCTCGTGGTAAAAATAATCCACAATGACCGGATGCCCCGGCTCTGCCCGGCCGTAGGGCAGTTCGTTGTCCACGAAAGGACAATCATATTCTCCCGCAAGGCGCTTCGCTTGCTCCTCCAAGGCATGAAAGCATCTTCTGTCCCCCTTGTTGTAGATGGTATCGTACAGGGGGAACAGGTGAGGATATTTCTCCTGGATATAGGCTAAGATGTCTTTTTTGAAGCCGCCCCGCAGATTCAGATTTTCCAGCCACACCAGGTCGCACTGGTCCTTGACCCGGTGGAAGATGGCCTCGAAATCCGTGATGCCGGGAAAAACCGGGGCGATGAAGCAGACGGTTCGGATTCCCGCGTCATAGACCTGCTTCATGGCGTCCAGCCGCCGTTCAATGCTGACGGCACTGTCCATATCGTTTTTGAAATCCTCATCCAGGGTGTTGATCGACCAGGAAACAGTGACTTTTCCCATCTCTTTCAGCAGGTCGATGTCCCGCACCACCAAGTCGGATTTGGTACAGATCAGGATCTCCGCGCCGCTGCCTTTGAGCTGCTCCAGCAGCTTGCGGGTGTTGCCGAATTGCTCCTCCTGAGGCAGGTATCCGTCTGTTACCGAGCCAATGACCACACGCTGCCCGGCGTACTTCCGAGGATTTTTGATGGCAGGCCAGTGCTTCACATCCAGAAAGGTCCCCCATGGTTCGGTATGCCCGGTAAACCGCTTCATGAACGAGGCGTAGCAGTATTTGCAGCCGTGGGTGCAGCCCACGTAGGGGTTCACCGAATAGCCGCCCACTGGAAGGGCGGACTTTGTCATGATGTTTTTTGTCTCCACGTCCCGGATGAGGACGCCGTTTTCTACTATTTCCGCCATGCTTTCTGTTCCTCCAATACCCGGCAGAAGGCCGGGGGCAGCTCCTGCACCATCTGTTCTTCCCCCATGATGGGGAGCAGGTCTTCCTTCATGAACACAGGAATACCAAGGGCGTGGGCCTGATCGGTCAAATTCCACACCCACTCCGGTTTGGAGACGGCTTTGCCCTTCCTGCGTCCAGTCTCAGTACCAATGACGATCCACTCGATGCCAGTGAGGTCTACTGTACCGATGTCATCAAACATGGGTTCAAAGGTCACATGGTAATGTCCGCCGCGGATATACTCCCGTAAAGTCTGGATGCGGACTTTTTCCCTGCCGGAGGTCACAGTCACGCCGAACCAGGCGTTGTCTAATGGAGTGGAAAAGACGATGTCCTCCGGTCTCTTGGTCAGGAACAGATATTGATGCTGTGGGGTTTCGGCCATTTTGGAAAATACCTGATCCCGCCATGCTGACTGCCAGTGGGCAAAATCGCTCATGCCGGTGAGCAGGAAATTTTGAGGGCGCTTCTTCTCCATCAGCCGCAGCTTATTGGGGAAAAACTCCGGATTTTCAAAGTCATCGATCGTATGGAACCGGCGGACATTGTTTCTGGCGTAGCAGTAGCTACAACCGATGGTACAGCCGATCACCAGATTCATGTTCTGAATACAGTCTTTGATGCAGACAGCCACCGCTGACGCCTCCTTCCTGTTTTAAGATTCAGCCTTCTGCCGTAGGCGCGACCTTTCCAAAGCCGTTCCAGGCATACAGACCCTTTTTGTCCTCATCCCCCAGGAACTTGTCTACCTGGCAGATATGCAGGATGTGGTCTCCCACCTCCACGGACTGCTGCAAGGTGGCTACCATTGCCAGCCGGGTGTCAGCCGGAATCTGAATGTCGCTGCCGTCTACCGTTTTCATTTCAATGTGGTTCTCATCTACCTTGTTGGTGGTGGCGCCGGTGGAGCCACCGCAGGCCATCACCGCACTCGCCAGGCTTTCGCCGGGAATTGTGATGATGACTTTTCCGGTCTCGCGCACACGCTTGCCGGTGTGGGACTGCTTTCCGGCGGCAAATCCCACCATCGGCGGATTAAAGGAGAGATAGGAGACAAAGCAGATGGGAGCCAGGTTGGTGGTGCCATCCTCGTTAAGCGAGCAAATCAGGGTCAGAGGATTGGGAGAGGTGTAAACGGTAGCCTCCATGATGTTCAGTTCTCTCATCGTGTTTCATCCTTTCAGAGTGATTTGGAGATTGACATACCCAGCCCAGGATGGTACAATTATTATACTTGATTGTCGGAATAAATCAAGTACGCAAATCACTTGTACCTGGTATCAAAAGCAATACCGATCTAAAGCGGGGAAGCAACGATGACTTACGAGGAGTTCAAAGAAAAGGTAAGCGACATCATTCTTACCGAGGGTGGAAACTGCCCTGTCATGCCGGTGGTGCAGATGCTCCAGGGAAAATGGAAATTGCAAATTCTCTATGAGCTTTGTATTAAATCCCCCATGCGTTTCGGTGAACTGAAAAAGGGACTAAAGCCAATCACAAATACGGCGCTGACAAATGCCCTCAAAGAATTAGAAAAGGATGAACTGGTGCAGCGCATTCAATATAATGAGATGCCGCTGCGGGTAGAGTATTTCCTCACAGAGAAAGGGCAGGACTTACTGCCGGTGTTTTATGCTATTTCACAGTGGGGGATGAAATACATTCCTTAAAAGTAAAGGGGACGGAAGCCTTCCGCCCCTTTTTTTGTATGAAGAAAACCACTCGCTAGGCGAGTGGTTCAAAAGAAGCCTGATGGCGATGATGTAGACAGAAAAACTCCCTTTGCTTTAGAATAAGGGTGCGGTCTGCCAACTGCACGAGAAAAGCAAAGG
>DXDK01000087.1 GCA_019115545.1 Candidatus Evtepia faecavium | reverse complement strand
ACGGTGCCCTGCCTCTTCTGCGAGCAGGAGCACACGGTGACCTGCTCCACCGCCGCCTTCCTCCAGGAGAAGACCCTGGCCTTCTCCTGCGCCCAGTCGGGGCTGGACTGCTGCTATGTGGGGGAGAAGGAGGCCGTTTTCGCCGCCATGCGCCGCCTGGAGGAGACGGTGGACGTGCTGGAGTCCGAAGCCGGGTCCCAGGGGATGTTCCTCAACGACCTGGTGATGGAGGAGATCCTGGAGGAGCTCCGGGACATCGGCCGGCGGGGGGGCATCTCCTGTGCCTGCGGCAGCCGCGCCTGGAACCTGAAGATCAACTACAGCTCGGTAGAGGTCATCTGCGCCCGGTGCGGGGCCGCCCTGAAGATCCCGGCGGCCACCATGTCGGACATCGAGGATCTGTGCTGCAAGCCCACCCTCACCATCCGGGGCCAGGGGCCGGCAGAGCCCTGAGCCGGGAAATTTCCCGCCCCGGCGCACATTCCCCCTCCTGGGGCATAAGATGGACTGAGATCGCCAGACGGTCTCCATCTCTCACAGGAGGTAATTGTCTATGTGTTGTAACAATGGTTGGGGCGGGAACAGCGGCCTGTGGATCATCCTGATCCTGATTCTGATCTTCTGCTGCGGCTGCGGCAACAACGGCGGCAACAGCTGTGGCTGCAACAACAACTGCGACTGCGGCAACAACTGCGGCTGCGGCTGCTGAGACCCCGTACCATACGCCAGGGGCGGCCGCCCGCATATCGCCTGACCTGGGGAAACAGTGGCCCTTGCGCCACTGTTTCCTTTTCTCTGGGCGGGCCGCCCCGGCCTGCCCCAGGCAGCAAAAAGCAGGACATCCAGTTTGGATGTCCTGCTTTTTTGCCTGCAGGCCCCGCTCCGGGGCTGTGCTGTGCTGGTGCGGGAGAATGTGGTATCCTCCAAGCTGCCGCAAAGGGAAACGCGGGAGGAAACCGTGGGTAAACTGCCGGTCGAGCCGGCGAAACCGGCGGTCGGTTGAGAACAGGGGAAGGGCGTGGTATGATACCATCATCCAGTCAAAGGAGGGACACCACCATGAAAAAACAGACGTTTGGGTCGATGATTGCCACGCTGCGGAAAGAGCAGGGGATGACCCAGCTGGAACTGGCGGAAAAAATGGGCGTCACGGACAAAGCGGTCTCCAAATGGGAACGGGATTTGTCGTTCCCGGATGTGAGCTCCATTCCAAAACTTGCGGAGATTCTGCATGTGTCTGTGGACGAGCTCATGCAGGGCAAGGCAGACGCCAAGGAAACGGCAGCGGGGAAAGGGGAACTCGTCAGCCTTGCCCTAAAAGGCATCGCGCTGGCCATGGGGATCGCGGTGGTGGTTCTGTCTTTCCTGGAGGCCGTGGAAACCAGGGAAGCCATCGGCATGTTGGGATTGGGGCTGGCCTGCCTGGCGATTTCGCAATTTTCCCCCAAAGGGGAAGGCTGAGGTTCCGACCCGTTTCATCCCCGGGGAACAACGGGGAGACGCGGGCCTCTGGCCCCGGAAAGAGAAAAAAGAAAGACATCTGCAAAAGCAGATGTCTTTCTTTTTGGCACGGCAGGAGGGACTCGAACCCCCGACCTACTGGTTCGTAGCCAGTCACTCTATCCAGCTGAGCTACTGCCGCCTGTCGACTGACAGCTTAATTATACTATCACATCTCGCTGGGAATTGCAAGCCCTAATTTTGCTTTTTTTGATTTTTTCCGGCCTCACTTGGCCGCGGCGGTGGACCGCGGCTGGGGCGCGGGCTGGCGGACGGTGCCCTGGAGGAGGCGGAGGAATTCGCTCTCCGAGAGCAGGCGGAGATGACTCTTCCCCTCGGCCAGGATGGCCCGGGCCTTTTCCTCCTTGTTGCTCACGGTGGCGGCCCCGCCGGGGCCGTCGTACTGCCGGCCCACCACCAGGAAGTCGGTCTTCCGGGAGACGGCGGTCTTGATGACCGCCCCCACGTTCACCGCCCGCTGCATGGCCTCCCGCCGGTCCATGGAGAGCTCCCCGGTGAACACCAGGGACTTTTGATAGAAGGGATGGCTGGGGTCAAAGAAGGTCACCTGGGGGCGGATCTCCTTGGGGTGGACGTTGGCCCGGTACCGGGGGCCGGAGCGGGGCTTCCGCCCCCGGGGCGGGGGCGTGGGGGCGCGGGCCGGCAGGACCAGGTCGGACAGCTCCTGAATGCGGATGTGGGGCTGGGAGAAGCAGAACTCCCCTAAGTTCAAACAGTGGCTGGCCTTGATGGAGGCGATGGCGATCTGGGCGCAGGCGATGGCGTCGCACTCGGCGTTGTGGTGGTGGGCCAGGTCGATGCCCAGGCACTGGGCACAGGCGGCCAGGTTCTTCCGCCCGGGGACCAGGTCCCGGGCCATGGCGATGCTGTCGATGTATTTGAAGTCGGCGTACTGGCGGACGTAGGGGTCCCCGTAGGCGGCCAGGGAGGCCTTGATCACCGACATGTCAAACCGGGCGTTGTGGGCGATGAGGGCCTTGCCGGCCAGCATGGGGTGGAGCTCCTGCCAGACGGTGAGGAAGTCCGGGGCGTGTTCGGTGTCCTCGGGATAGATCCCGTGGACGTGGATGTTCCCCTGGGCGTACTGGTTCCCGGGGGGCTGGATGAGGCGGTGGAGGGTGGCCACCACCTCCAGGCCCACCACGAAGGCCAGGCCCACGGCGCAGGCGCTGTTGGGGTCGCTGGTGGCGGTCTCAAAGTCGATGGCGACGAAGTCTACGTGCTGGGATTCGGGGAGCGGGAGCGACGATTGGCCGCAAATCTCCATGGGAAATCACTCCGATCGGCTGGGTTGTCTGAATCATGTGGCGCGGACAGGCCGAAGGGTCTTTTGCACCGTCCTCTATTATAGGTACCGCGGCCTGGGATGTCAAGGGAAGGGCGGCGGGGAATTTCGGGGAAAAACGTCCCGAAAACTACAAAAATAAACAAAATCAATGGACATAAAAATGGAATATTAGTACAATATTGTAAACCCGAGAATGTGACAGCATTCGAGGGAATCTACTCAAAAAGGAGAAAACGAGTATGAAACGGAAGATGCGAAAGGCAATCGGCCTCTGGCTGGCGGCGGCGATGCTGCTGTCTGCCACGGTGCTCGCCCCCGCGGCGGGGGCGGCGGAGGACACCCTCTCCCTGGCGGAGGCGGACATCTCCATCACGGAGGTCTGCTACTACAATGGCGGACCGCAAAAGCCAAAGATGAATGTTGTGCTATATGGCACGGTGCTGATGGAGGACCAAGATTATGACGTAACGTACCAGGACAACGTGGACGCCGGGACTGCCTCGGTGACGGTCACCGGAGAGGGGATCTATTCCGGGTCCCAGACGAAGCTGTTTACCATTCATCCCAGGAAGGTGAAGGCGGAGGAGCTGGTATTTGATGGGCAGTACGATAAATTCTACGATGGGACAACGGAAGCGTCTCCAATCATTAAATTGGAGGGAGCGCTCGGGAATGATGATGTAGAAGTGACCTATGAGAAAGCGGAGTATGCAACGCAGTATGTGGGAAGCCCAATCCCCTTGACGGTGTCCGGCATTGGCTTTGCCGGAAAAGACGGTGGGAACTATGAACTGGAAGACCCGGATCTGGTGATGGAGTATGAGAAGGGCCGAATCAATGCGGTGCCTTCTGAAATCAAGGATAAAGTTGACTTGGCAAGAGGATATTCCCTGAATCTCCGAGATTTATTTTCTCCTGAGTGGAGAGGGGAGATAAAGTATGAGTTTGACGTCAACGGGATACCGGAAGGGTGGTCCCTTGATGAAGAGAGTTTAGAACTCACAGCGAAAGAAGAAGCGTACAGAGTTACCATGTGGATTCATGCAGTAGGGGAGGATGTAGATGGGGATGGCACTCCGGAGTATGAAAGCCTATCATACCAGGAAGTTGAAGTTACTGCGGTAGACAAAGAGGAACAAGCAGACCTGTTCCTCACCGTAGAAGGAGCGGTGGCGTCCTCCGAGATTCAAGTTACCACATACTACGGACAAACCCTTAGTTTTGATACCGAGGGAGGCTCTGGAACGGGGGAGGTTACTTTTTCTGCGAGCCGCTATGGGGATGGCGGTTCTGGAACCATCGATCAAAGGGGAACCTTTACCCCCACTGAAGTGGGAAAAGTGAAAGTATCCGCGACAAAAGCGGGAGATGGACGTTATAAGGCACAAGAAACGACAGACACTGTTGTCGTCACCATCCTCCCCGCCCCCCTCACCATCCAAGTAAAGGACAAGACCGCCCACATCGGCGACGCCATCCCCGCCCTCACCGCCCAGGACTACACCGTCACCGGCCTGGTGGGAACGGACCAGCTGGCCCAGGCCCCCACCCTGACCTACGCCGCCACCCCGGACATGGGCAAGGCCGGTTCCGTGGCCATCCAGGCCGCCGGGGCGATGATCCCCAACGGGAATTACGATCCCAACATCACCTACCTCCCCGGAACCCTCACCATCCAGGAGAAACCGTCTTATCGGATCACCGTACAGCCGGTGGAGCACGGCACCATCGTTTCCGACCTGGACACGGCCAAGGAAGGGGACACCGTTACCCTCACCACGAAACCGGCGGAGGGATACCTGTTGGACACCCTCACCGTTACCAGCGACGCCTCGGCCCCGGGGACGGTCTCCGTGAAGGACATGGGGGAGGGGATCTACACCTTCTCCATGCCCGCCGGAAATGTCACGGTGTCCGGGACCATGGTCCCGGAGGAGGCCACTCCTGAGTGGCCTCCATTCCCCTTCGACGATGTGTCAGAAGAC
>DXDK01000003.1 GCA_019115545.1 Candidatus Evtepia faecavium | reverse complement strand
ACCACGGCGGCTTTGACCTGAAACAGCGGGTGAAGGCCTACCTGGACCAGAAGAACATCCCCTATAAGGACTACGGCTGCCCCAGCAAGGAGAGCTGCGACTACCCCATCTTTGCCAAGGCCGCTGCCGAGGCGGTGGCCTCGGGGGAATGTGAGAAGGGCATCGTCATCTGCACCACGGGCATCGGCATCTCCATCGCCGCCAACAAGGTGAAGGGCATCCGCTGCGCCCTGTGCGGCGACCCCCTGTCGGCGGAGATGTGCCGCCGGCACAACGACGCCAACATGCTGGCCATGGGGGCCGGTATCGTGGGGGGCAACCTGGCCGAGCGCATCGTGGAGGTCTTCCTCGCCACCGACTTCGAGGGGGGCCGCCACGCCCGCCGGGTGGGGGAGATCACCGACATGGAGGCCGGCCGCTGAGGCAGCCGGCAGGAAAGCACCCAGGGCCGGGGGGAGGTTTCACCAAAGAAATCTCCGCCCGGCCCTTGTATTTTTGTCGAAAAGTGCTATACTATAAGTGAGGAGAGGGAGACCTCCCCGGAGGGACACCGAAACCGTCACCGCCCCCAGGAAAGGAGGGGAACGTGATGAGGATCACATCCATTCGGGAGAGACCGGAATACATCCCGGCCCTGCTCACCAGCTTGGAGGAACACTGGCCCGCCTGCATGCCCTGGATCAAAAAGCACATGGAGCAGGTTCTCCGCACCGGCGGCCCCATGCCCGACGCCTACATCGCCGTGGAAGGGGTCAAGGTGGTGGGGGGCTACACCCTGGCGTATAAAGAGATCCTCTGGAGCCAGGACACCGGCCTGTGGATCGCCACCCTCTACATGGACCCGGCCTTTCGCGGGCGGCACCTGAGCCCCGTCCTCATCGACCACGCCCGCCGCCGGGGGTGGGAGCTGGGGGAGGAGAAGATCTACCTGGCCTCTGAGCACACCAACTACTACGAGAAGTTCGGCTTCCACACCATCGGCCCCGACGCCTGCGCCTGGGGGGAGCCCACCCAGATGTTCGAGGCGGACACCCTCCCCCCGGAGGCCTGCCTGCCCGCCGCCTGACCCTTCCGCAAAACCGACCCCGCCCCCCGGCCGTCCCGGCCGGGGGGCTTTTTGCGCCGGCCTTTGGGGAAACACGCCAATCCCCCGGGGGGAAGGGAGGCCAGGCTGTGCGAAGTTTTCGGTTGTCTTCCTGGGGGAAATACGGTATAATATTAAGAACGCTTTTTACAGAAATTAGGAAACGATCCCCCAGGGACTCCCCTGGGGCGGGGCCCCGCCCCGTCCATCATTCAGAGGTGACACCAATGGCTTTGCGTATCGGAATCGACATCGGTTCCACCACCGTCAAGGTGGTGGTGCTGGACGATCAAAATCATCTGCTCTTCCGCTCCTATGAGCGCCACTACTCCAAGACCCGGGAGCGCACCTGCGAGACCCTCCGGGGCCTGAAGGATTTGCTGGGGGGGCAGCAGATCCAGCTGCTCATCACCGGCTCGGCGGGCCTGGGGGTGGCCAAAGCCGCCGGGCTGGACTTTGTCCAGGAGGTCTACGCCACCGCCGCCGCGGTGCGCACCTTCATCCCCCAGGCCGACGCCGTCATCGAGCTGGGCGGCGAGGACGCCAAGATCATCTTCTTCGGCAACACCCTGGAGGAGCGGATGAACGGCTCCTGCGCCGGGGGCACCGGGGCCTTCATCGACCAGATGGCCACCCTGCTCAACGTCTCGGTGGACGAGCTGGACGAACTCTCCCTGAAGCACGAGAAGATCTATCCCATCGCCTCCCGGTGCGGGGTGTTCGCCAAGAGCGACATCCAGCCCATCCTCAACCAGGGGGGCCGGAAGGAGGACGTGGCCGCCTCCATCTTCCAGGCGGTGGTGGACCAGACGGTGGCCGGCCTCACCCAGGGGCGGGAGCTCAAGGGCACCATCGTCTTCCTGGGGGGGCCCCTGCACTTCCTCCAGGGCCTGCGGGAGCGGTTCGTGGACACCCTCCGCCTGGACAGCGACCACGCCGTCTTCCCCCAGGACGGGGACTGCTTTGCCGCCATCGGCGCCGCCCTGTGCACCGACGAGAGCCAGACCCGCACCTTCGAGCAGGCCCTGGATCTCCTGGAGCACGCGGCCAACGTGGCCGCTCCGGTGGACACCATGGACCCCCTGTTCACCTCCCAGGAGGAGTACGAGGCCTTCTCCGCCCGGCACCAGGCCATGACCGTCCCCCGGGTGGACCTGGCCGGCTACACCGGCCCGGCCTACCTGGGCATCGACGCCGGCTCCACCACCACCAAGATGGTCCTCATCGACCCGGACGGGGACATTCTGTACGACTTCTACAGCTCCAACCAGGGCAACCCTGTGAGCATCGTCCTGCCCCAGCTGCGGGAGATCTATGCCCGCTGCGGGGACCGGGTGGAGATCCGCGGCGCCGCCGTCACCGGCTACGGGGAGGATTTGATCAAAAACGCCTTCTCCTGCGACCTGGGGCTGGTGGAGACGGTGGCCCACTTGAACGCCGCCCGGCACTTCACCCCCGACGTGGACTTCATCATCGACATCGGCGGCCAGGACATGAAGTGCTTCAAGATCCGCAACGGGGCGGTGGACTCCATCCTGCTCAACGAGGCCTGCTCCTCCGGCTGCGGCTCCTTCATTGAGACCTTCGCCAAGGCCTTGGGGTACAACATCGCCGACTTCTCCAAAATGGGCCTGTTCGCCCAGCACCCGGTGAACCTGGGCTCCCGGTGCACCGTGTTCATGAACTCCTCGGTGAAGCAGGCCCAGAAGGACGGGGCCTCGGTGGAGGACATCTCCGCCGGCCTGTCCATCTCCGTGGTGAAGAACGCCATCTACAAGGTCATCCGGGCGGCCAATGCCGACGACCTGGGCAAGCACATCGTAGTCCAGGGGGGCACCTTCCTCAACGACGCCGTCCTGCGGTCCTTTGAGCTGGAGATCGGCCGCCAGGTCACTCGCCCCGCCATCTCGGGGATCATGGGGGCCTATGGCGCCGCCCTGGCCGCCCAGGAGGCCGGGCTGGAGCGCTCCGCCCTGCTCTCGGCGGAGGACCTGGCCCACTTCACCCACGAGGCCCGGCCGGCCACCTGCAAGCTGTGCACCAACCATTGCTCCCTGACCATCAACCGCTTTGACGGGGGGCGGAAGTTCATCTCCGGCAACCGCTGCTCCCGCCCCCTGGGCCGGGAAAAGGTGGAGATCCCGGATCTGATGAAGTTCAAGTACGAGTACCTCCGCACCCTCCAGGGGAAGGGGGCGGGCACCGGCGTCCGGGGGCGGATCGGCATCCCCTTCGGCCTGAACATGTACGAGAACCTCCCCTTCTGGTACACCCTGTTTACCGAGCTCAACTTCGAGGTGGTCCTCTCCCCGGAGTCCACCCGGAGCCTGTACATCAAGGGCCAGCAGACCATCCCCTCGGACACCGTCTGCTACCCCGCCAAGCTCCTCCACGGCCACGTGATGGCCCTGCTGGAGGAGGGGGTGGACGCCATCTTCTACCCCTGCATGTCCTACAACTTCGACGAGCACCTGGCGGACAACCACTACAACTGCCCGGTGGTGGCCTATTACCCCGATCTGCTCAGCGTGAACATCCCCGCCCTGAAGGAGGTCAACTACCTCCACCCCAACTTAGGCCTCCACCGGCCCAAGGATTTTGAGAAGAAGGGGGCCCAGTTCCTCCAGGAGGCCTTCGGCGTGCCCAAGCGGGAGGCGGTGAAGGCCATCCGCAAGGCCTATGCCGCCTACGACGGCTTCCGGGAGCTGGTGCGGCAGAAGGGGGAGGAGTACATCGCCTGGGCCCGGGCCCAGGGCCGGCGGATCCTGGTGGTGGCCGGGCGGCCCTATCACATGGACCCGGAGATCAACCACGGCATCAACGACCTGATCACCTCCTTCGGCTTCGTCCTGGTGACGGAGGACGCCGTCTTCCAGCACATGGACAAACAGCCCCGCCACGTACTCAACCAGTGGACCTACCACGCCCGGATGTACAACGCCGCCCGGTACGTCTGCACCCAGCCCGACATGGCCTTCATCCAGCTGGTCTCCTTCGGCTGCGGGGTGGACGCCATCACCACCGACGAGCTCCGCTCCATCCTGGAGGA
>DXDK01000086.1 GCA_019115545.1 Candidatus Evtepia faecavium | reverse complement strand
CTGGCCATGCCCTCCCCCAGGGGACGCACCGGGGGCAGGGCGGTCTCCCGGACGTAGTGGGAGAGGAGGAGATCGAACAGGTCCTCCAAAAAGTCCCCCTGGCACAGGTGGGCCACCCCCACCGACAGGTTCTCCAGCCAGAACAGGCTGGTGACGTCCAGGCCGGTGGGGTCCTCGAAGCGGCAGAGGAGATAGATCCCCCGCTGGAGCTCCCGGGCCAGGGGCCGGCGGAGGACGGTGTAGTAGACCTCTCCCCGCCAGCGGAAGAACACATCCCACATCAGCCGGGAGGCGCAGCGGCCATAGAGCTCCCGCACCAGCCGCCGGCCGCTGGACAGGCCCAGACGGAGCCAGGGGAGCTCCCCGGTCTCCGTCATGTCCATGATCACCCGGCCGGCGCCCCGGCCCAGGTACGGGGCCCGGTTGGTCTCCCCGAAGAAGCCGTCGGCCAGGGCCTGGAAGCGGGCCCCCAGCTCCGGCAGACGCTCCTCCTCCACCCCAGCTGACAGGGGGGTGAGCAGAGCCAGCAGGTCGCTGGTGTGCATGGGCCGGCGGCCCTCCGCCGCCTGCCCGTCGCTGGCCACCAGGCTGTAGAGGATCTCCCGGATGGCCTGGACGCTGCGGAAATAGGCCGAGACGGTGGCGCACAGCAGGGCCTTTTCCCCGTCGCTGCGGCGGCCGAAGTGCCAGTCGAAGCACTCCAGCTCCCGCCCCGGGTTGGCGTCCAGCAGCTGGAGCAGCCGCCCCACGGGGTTGGAGTCAAAGCTGGTCTCCCCAAAGAAGTGGCTGGCGTTGCGGCTGACCCGGCTGGGGAAGGTGGCGCACCAGTCCTGCCCCGCCCGGTCCAGCTTGGCCTGGAAGTCCCGGTTGAGAAAGCGCACCCGCACCTCGCTGTCCGGCCCGTCCTCCCGCTGGAGGTAGTACAGGTCGATCCGCTGGGGCGGGTCGCAGAAATCTTCGTACCATTTGAACAGGAGGTAAAAGCTGTCCTCCTGGTATCCCGCCGCCACCCAGGCCATGGTTGTCCACGCTTCGCGGATGGGTGTACCCTTTCCGGCATACTTGTCAAACATCCACGCGATGCGGGGATGGGAGAGTATGTCGTGGTACATCCAACAGATCCTGTGCTGATCGGTATCGACCATGAGATCCTCAAAGGAGCCCCGGTCCAGATAGATCGGATCGTCAAAGCACATGCTGCAAACCTCGGTTTTCTCAAGAATCACGCGGGGGATCTTTTATATTATACCAGCTGTAGCGGGTTTTTCAATTCCTATCGGCGCTTTTCCACAGAAAATCGCCAAAGAGGACGCCTTTCGCGGCGGGAAAAGGGGGCCGCAACGGCAGGGCCTGCCGTTGGGACGGGGCGCAGGTTGAAACCTGCCCCGTAGTCTCCCGCCCCTGTCCGGGGCGGGGATCCAGGCTTTCTCTAGAGAAAGCCCGGACGCAAAGAGTCCCAGGGCTTCGCCCTGGACCCGAACAAATTAAAACCGCTCGCTGCTCGCTCGCTCCATCTTTTGGGATAGAGCCGCAGCGAAACGGTCGTGGGTTTTATCGCTGCCCATGTACGGGCCCTGATTTGGAAACTGTTTTTCGAGAAAAGATTCTTGGCTGGATTTTTCCCGGCCCTGTCCCTCCGTTCACCAACCCACACCTCCCAGCCCGCCCAGCCGGGGGGCGGGCCCCTTCTCAGGTCGGACGCAGGGCCGCAGGCCAGGATACAAAAAAAGAGGGATACCCCGAAGGATATCCCAAACCAGAGTGGGGAGTCCAGAGGGGAGAACCTCTCCCCTCTGGGACTCTTTCCCCCATTTCTCTAGAGAAATGGGGCCCCCGCCGGGTAGGCGAGGCTGCGGGGCGCTGCGCCCCGAGGCCGGTAAAAGCCTCGACCGCCCATAGGGTCCGTACCACCGGAGGCTTAGGCCCCCGGCCCCACACGGCAGGGTTCCGGCTGCGTTTCCGCAAGAAGGCACGCACCCCACCCTCACTCCTCGTACTTCTGGGGAATGGGGTCGAAGGAGAGGATCTCCTCCTCCACCGGGGGATTCTCCCCGGGGAGGGGCTCCCCGCTCTGCATCTGGATCCACTGCTCCTTGGTGATGAGGATCTGCCGGGGCTTGGCCCCCTCGGAGGGGCCCACGATGCCCTGCTCCTCCATCTGGTCCATCAGCCGGGCGGCCCGGGCATAGCCCAGCTTCAGCCGCCGCTGGAGCAGGGACACCGAGGCCTGGCCCAGTTCCAGGATGACGTCCACCCCTTCCGCGAAGTGCTCGTCCTGGGCCTCACCGGTGCCCTCCCCGGCGGGGAAGGCGCCGGCGGAGGACTTGCCCTTCTTTTCCGACTCGCTCACGTGCTGCTCGATCTGCTCCATGACCTCGTCGTCGTACTCGGCGGTGGCGTTCTGCTTCACCCGTTCCACCACCGCCGCCACCTCCTCGTCGGAGATGAAGCACCCCTGCACCCGCAGGGGCTTGCCGGCGCCCAGGGGGAACCAGAGCATATCCCCCTTGCCCACCAGCTTTTCCGCCCCGGTGTTGTCCAGGATGATCCGGGACTCCAGGGAGGAGGCCACGGCAAAGGCCACCCGGGAGGGGATGTTGGCCTTCATCAGGCCGGTGATCACGTCGGCAGAGGGCCGCTGGGTGGCGATCACCAGGTGCATCCCGGCGGCACGGCCCATCTGGGCCACCCGGCAGATGGACTCCTCCACCTCCTTGGCGGCCACCAGCATCAGGTCGGCCAGCTCGTCGATGACGATGACCACCTTGGGGAGGGGTTCCATCCCCTCCTGCCCCTGGGCCCAGTGGTTGTAGGCCGACAGCTCCCGCACCCCCGCCTCGGCGAACATGCGGTAGCGCTTCATCATCTCCGTCACCGCCCACTGCAGGGCCCCGGCGGCCTTCTTGGGGTCGGTGACCACGGGGATGAGCAGGTGGGGGATGCCGTTGTAGATCCCCAGCTCCACCATCTTGGGGTCCACCATGATCAGCCGCAGCTCCTCCGGGGTGGACTTGTAGAGCATACTGATGAGCAGGGAGTTGATGCACACCGACTTGCCCGAGCCGGTGGTGCCGGCGATGAGCATGTGGGGGAGTTTGGAGCAGTCCCCTACGATATAGTTGCCCCCGATGTCCTTGCCCACGGAGAAGGCCACGGAGGACTTGTGCTTGCGGAAGGCCGGCGACTCCAGCACCTCCCGGATGGGCACGGGGATGACCACTTTGTTGGGCACCTCGATGCCCACCACGGAGATCTTCCCCGGCACCGGGGCGATGCGCACGCTGGACACCCCCAGGGCCAGGGCCACGTCCTCAGAGAGGTTGGTGAGCTTGTTCAGCCGCACCCCCTGCTCCAGGGCCACCTCGTACCGGGTGACCGAGGGCCCCTGGACGGCCCCGGTGACGTGGCCGTCGATGCCGAAAGAGGTGAGAACCCCGGACAGGCGCTCCATGGTGCCCGCCAACTCCTGGTGGGCGGCCTTGGCCCCCTCCCCGCTGGGGGGGGTGAGCAGGTCCAGGGCGGGGAAGACGTATTCCTTCCCCTGGCCCTCCTCCAGGGTCTTCTGGATGGTCTCGGTGACGGCGCTGGCCTCCTGCTGGATCTCCGCCTGGCGCTGGGCCCGGGTGGGCTTGGCCTCCACCGGCTGCCACTGGGGGGCCGCCGGGTCGTTCAGGTCCCGGAGGACCTCGTCGGGGCTCTGCACATGGCTCTCCCGGTGGAAGAGGGGGCCCTTGTCCCCCTGCAAAACCTCTGCGGCCGGGGGGACCTTGCCCTTCTTGCGCCCCTTGGCAGGGGGTTCCGCCGCCCCTTCCGGGGCCGCGGCCTCGTCCAGGGGCAGGTCAGGGGCCTTCTTCCGCCGGGGCCAGAAGGGGGCGGCGGCAGGGGACCGGGGGGCCGTCTCCGGCTCCGGGCCGGGGGCCAGGTCCTCCTCCAGGTCCTCGTAATAGAGGGGGAAGTCCCCCTCCTCGGGCCAGGGTTCCTCCTCCGGCGTCTCCCGGCTGGCCCGGTGGGCCTGGCGCTGGGCCTGGCGGTCCTCCGCGGCCCCCTTCCAGGCCCGCAGCCGGGCGGGGGTGACGTGGCCGGCCAGGGCCAGCAGCACCAGGAAGGCCAGCAGGCAGATCACCCCGGCCCCCACGGCGCCAAAGCCCGCGGTGGCCAGGGCCCCCAGGCCGCCGCTCACCAGGCCGCCGCCCCCACCCTGGACCCCGTCGGCCCACAGGGGGCCGGCCTCCAGGGCGCGGTACACCGGCCCCAGGATCACCTGGAGGAAGGCGCCCCCCACCGCCGGCAGCAGGCCCACGGCCCACAGCCGCAGGGCCACGGAACGCTCCCGGCGGAAGACCAGCAGCCAGGCCGCCCACACCAGGGCCGGGGCGGCCAGCCAGAAGCCGTACCCCACCAGCCCCCGGACCACGCCGCAGAGCAGGTCCACCACGGTCCCGCGGATGTGGAACATCCCCAGCACCAGCACCAGGGCCAGGAAGAGGCACACCGCCCCGGCGATCCCCCGGGCCAGGAGGTTGGGGGCATAGGCCGGCTTGGCGGCCTTGGGGGCGGCCTTGGCCTTCCCCTTGGCAGCGGTGGTCTTGGCGCCGCCGGACTTCTTCCCGGCGGTCTGTTTGGTTTTCTCCGGTTTCTTCTGTGTGGAAGCCATACTTCCCTCCTTGGATCTGGGAAATGGATTGGTTGCTTGGCTCAGCGGAAGATCAGGCTGGCCACCACCGCCGCGGCGCCGATGCCCCAGCAGTAGTAGGCGAAGTTGCCGAACTTCCCTTTGTTGGCCAGCAGGTTCACCAGGCGGATGGCGAAGTAGCCCGACACCGCCGCCACGATGGTGCCCACGATGTAGGCCGGGAGCATGGAGGTGTCGATCCCCTGCTGGGCGGCGTCCCCGATGGTGAGGATGTTGGCACCCAGCACCGCGGGGATGGACATGAGGAAGGAGAAGCGCACGGCGAACCGGCGGCTGAAGCCCCGGAGCATGCCGGCGGAGATGGTGGTGCCCGACCGGGACAGGCCCGGCACCACGGCCACCGCCTGGCCCACCCCCACCAGGAGGGCGTCCAGCAGGGTGGCGGACTTGGGCCCCTTCTTCCCCCGGGCCATCCGGTCAGACAGGAAGAGGATGACACCGGTGGCCAGCAGGGCGCAGCCCACGAAGATGGTGTTGCCATACAGCCCCTCCACCAGGTCCTTGATGGGCAGGATGACGAACAGGGGCAGGGTGGCCACGATGATCATCAGCACCATCCGCTCGGCCGGGGCCAGGCGCTTGACCTTCTGGCGCTCCTTCTTGGAGAAGAGGCACTGGATCAGGTGGATGAGGGACTTCACCAGCTTCACGATGTCCTTCCAGTAGTAGACGAAGATGGCGATGAGGGTACCCAGGTGGAGCAGCACGTCAAAGAACAGGCTGCCATCCGACGTGGCCAGGTTGAAGAAATGCTGGAACAGGGACAGGTGGCCTGAGCTGGAGATGGGGAGAAACTCCGACACCCCCTGGACCAGGCCCAGGATCATGGAGGACAGAATGCTCAACGGGATCTACCTCTTTCTATCTCTTTTTTGGGGTCTTGCAAAGGCGGAGTGGAGACCCGGCCGGCAGGGCCGGGGGGCCGCCGTCGGTACGCCGTACCGTTGGAACCGTCGCAGGTTCAAACCTGCGGCGTGGTCACCCGCCCCTATCCGGGGCGGGGATCCAGGCTTTCTCTATGAGAAAGCCCGGACGCAAAGAGTCCCAGGGCTCCGCCCTGGACCCGGGTTATCTTAAAACCGCTCGCTGGGGCTCGCTTCCTCTTTTGGGTTGGAAGACGCAGCAAAACGGTCGTGGGTCTTTTTCGAAACCCATGTACGGGCCCTGATTTGGGAACTTTCTTTCGGAAGAATATTTATGGCTGGATTTTCCTGGCCCTTTCCCTCCGTCTACTGACCCACGCCTCCCAGCCCGCCCAGCCGGGGGGCGGGCCGCTTCCCACGTTGGATACAGGGCCGCAGGCCAGTGAATCAAACTAAGCGGTAACCTCCAGGGCACTGCCCACCAGAGTGGGGAGTCCAGAGGGGAGAAACTCTCCCCTCTGGTGTTCTTTCCTCTCCAGAGGGGAGAAACTCTCCCCTCTGGTGTTCTTTCCTCCATTTCTCACAGGAGAAATGGAGGCCGCCGGCAGGCACCCCCCGGGGCGCTGCGCCCCGAGGCCGGTAACAGCCCCGACCACCCGCAGGGTACGTAGTACTCGGGGCCAGGCCCCGTCAGCAGGTATACAACGCCTTCATGCCCTTGTATGTCATGTAGCAATCCAGCTTGGCGGTGGTCTCAAAGGGGGCGTGCATGGACAGCACCGGCACCCCGGCGTCGATGGTGTCGATGTTCCGGTTGGCCATGTAGCAGGCCACGGTGCCGCCGCCCCCCTGGTCGGTCTTGCCCAGCTCGGCCAGCTGCCAGATGACGCCGTTGTCGGCAAACACCCGGCGCACCAGGCCCACCAGCTCGGCGGAGGCGTCGGAGGCCCCGGACTTGCCCCGGGCCCCGGTGTACTTGCTGATGGACACGCCGTAGTTGAAGAAGGCGCTGTTGCGCACCTCGTAGGCCTCGGCGAAGTTGGGGTCATAGGCGGCGGTGACGTCGGCGGAGAGGCAGAGGGAGGCCTCGTAGCAGGCCTTCAGGGGGACCCCCTGGGCCTGGCAGAGGTCGCTCATGAAGATGTCAAAGGCGGCCGACTGCATCCCGGTGACCCCCAGGGAGCCGGTCTCCTCCTTGTCGGCCAGCACGCACACGGCGGTGCGCCGGGGGGCCTCGGTGAGCTCCAGGATGGCCTGGAGGCAGGCATAGGCGCACACCCGGTCGTCCTGGCCATAGGCGCCGATCACCGACCGGTCCAGGCCGATGTCCACCGCCTTGGCCGCGGGGACGGCCATGAGCTCGGCGGAGAGGAAGTCCTCCTCCACCATGCCGTACTTCTCCTGGAGCAGGGCCAGGATGCCCAGCTTCACCCGCTCGCTCCCCTCCTCGCTGTTGAAGGGGCGGCTGCCCACGAAGAGGTTCAGCTGCTCGGCGGAGACGATGGACCCCATGGTCTTCTTGGCCTGGTCCCCGGCCAGGTGGGGCAGCAGGTCCCCCACGGTGAACTGGGGATCCCCGGGGTCCTCCCCGATGCGCACGGCGACGGTGGAGCCGTCCCGGCGCACCACCACCCCGTGGAGGGCCAGGGGGATGGTGGTCCACTGGTACTTCTTGATCCCCCCGTAGTAGTGGGTCTTGCAGTAGGCCAGCTCCTTGTCCTCATAGAGGGGGTTCTGCTTCAAGTCCAGCCGGGGGGAGTCGATGTGGGCCGCCCCGATGACGGCCCCCTGGTCCAGCCCCTCCCGGCCGATCACCGCCAGGAGGAGGGACTTGCCCCGGTTGTTGCGATAGACCTTGTCCCCGGGCTGGAGCTTCTCCCCCCGGACCAGGGGGCGGAAGCCGGCGGCCTGGGCCTTGGCGATGGCGTAGTCCACGCACTCCCGCTCGATCTTCCCGGCGTCCAGGAAGGTCTTGTACCCCTCGCAGTAGGCCTGGATCTTCTCCTCCTCCCCGGCCGCCAGGCGGTCGTAGCCGTTCTTGGGGGAGAAGAAGAGCTCCTCCCGCTTCTTCTGGGCCAGGGTCTTTTCTTTCTGATCGTCCATGGAAATCATCCCTCCTGTAAAATCTGCTGAAAGAGGGCCCGGGCCCGCTGGGCGAAGGTGTCCACCGTGTCGGCCTCGGTGCTCTCCAGGGTGTAATCGCAGCGCGCCTGGAACCAGGCGCTGGGTTTCTGGGCCGCCACCCGCATCCGGGCATAGTCCCGGGAGATCCCCTCCCGGGCCATGATCCGCCGCACCCGCAGTTCCTCCGGGGCGGTGATGGCCACGGTGCAGTCGCAGTGGCCGGCCAGGGAGCTCTCCAGCAGGCCGATGGCGTCGATGCCCACCACGGGCACCCCCTCGGCCCGGGCCTGGGCCACCAGGGCGGCCACCGCCTGGCCCACGTACTTGTGGGTGATGGCGTTGAGGTCGGCCAGGGCCTGCTCGTCCTGGAAGACCACGGCCCCCAGGCGCTTCCGGTCCAGCTCCCCCTGGGGGGTGTACACCGGGCCGAACCGGGCCTCCAGCTCCTCCCGCATGGGCTGGCAGGTGCGGGTGAGGTCGTGGTAGACGGCATCCGCGTCGATGATCCGCCCCCCCAGGGCGATGAGGGCGTTGAGGGCGGTGGTCTTTCCCGCCCCGGTGGGGCCGGTGATGCCGATGACCTTCATGGCCTCAGCCCTCGCCCAGCACAGCCAGGATCTCCTGGGCGGGGATGGCCCCCTCCCGGAGGATAGCCGGCTTCTCCCCGGTGAAGTCCACGATGGTGGACTCCACCCCCAGGGCGCAGGGGCCCCCGTCGATGATGCCCTCGATGTGGCCGTCGAAGTAGTCCAGCACCTCCTGGGCGGTCTTGGCGCTGGGCTTGCCGGAGGGGTTGGCGGAGGGGGCGGACAGGGCGATGCCCGCCTTGCGGATGACCTCCAGGGTCACCGGGTGGTTGGGGCAGCGGACCCCCAGGGTGCCGCTTTCCCCGGTGGTGGCGGGGGAGACCACCCCTTTGTCCTCCAGGATCATGGTCAGGGGGCCGGGCCAGTATTTCTCCGCCAGGCGATAGGCCCCCTGGGGGATGTTCTGGCAGTACCGCTCCACCATGTCCATGCCGGTGACCAGCACGGCGCAGGCCTTGTCCGGGTCCCGGCGCTTCACGTCATACAGCATCACCAGGGCGGGGCCGTCCTCGGCGGAGGCGGCCAGGCCGTACACCGTCTCGGTGGGCAGGGCCACCAGCCCCCCCTTGTGGATCATGGCCGCGGCCTTGTCGGTGTCTTCCAGGGAAAAATGGATGGTTTCCGGTCGATAGTGCATCATGGTGCTTCGCTCCTTTTCGTTTCTGTTTCCTCGGCCAGGATCAGGCCGTCGATGAGTTCGTCCAGGTCCCCGTCCAGCACGGCCCCCAGTTTGTAGAGGGTCAGGCCGATCCGGTGGTCGGTGACCCGCCCCTGGGGGAAGTTATAGGTGCGGATGCGCTCGTTGCGCATGCCGGTGCCCACCTGGCTGCGGCGCTGGCCGGCGATGGCCGCCTCCCGTTCCTGCACCGCCTGCTGGTACAGGCGGGCCCGGAGGATGGCCAGGGCCCGGTCCTTGTTCTTGTATTGGCTCCGCTGGTCCTGGCACTCTACCACGGTGCCGGTGGGCAGGTGGGTCACCCGGATGGCGGACTCCGTCTTGTTCACGTGCTGGCCCCCCGCCCCGGAGGCGCGGAAGGTGTCGATGCGCAGGTCGGCGGGGTCTAAGTGGAACTCCGCCTCCTCCACCTGGGGCAGCACCGCCACGGTGCAGGTGGAGGTGTGGATCCGGCCGCCGGACTCGGTCTCCGGCACCCGCTGGACCCGGTGGACCCCGCTCTCATGCTTCAGGCGGGTGTAGGCCGACTCTCCCTGGACCAGGCAGGACAGCTCCTTCAGCCCCCCCAGCTCGGTGTGGCTGGCGGAGGCCACCTCCAGCTTCCAGCCCTGCCGCTCCCCGTACATGGCGTACATCCGGTAGAGGTCGGCGGCGAAGAGGGCGGCCTCCTCCCCCCCCACCCCGGCGCGGATCTCCAGGAACACGTCCTTCCCCGCCATGGGGTCCCGGGGCCGGAGGAGGGCGCGGAGGGTCTCCTCCAGCTGGGCCAGCTCCTGCCGGGCCTGGGCCAGTTCCGCCTGGGCCAGGGCCCGGCACTCCGGGTCGGCCAGCAGTTCCTCCAGCCCCGCCAGGTCCCCCCGGAGCTTCTCATGGCGCTGCCAGGCCTCCACCAGGGGGGCCAGCTCCTTCTGCTCCCGGTTCAGCCGGGCCACCTGGTCGGGGTCGGCATAGGTCTCCGGCTGGGCCAGCTGGGTCTCCAGCTCCTCGAAGCGCAGGGCGGCCTTGTTCAGCTGCGACGCCAGGGGCTCCATCAGGCCTGCCCGTCCCCTTCCGGTTTCTGGTCGGCCTGGGCCTTCTGGGCCTGCTCCTCGGCCTCCCGGCGCTGGTAGTCGGCCAGCAGGGCCTCGTACTGGCGCATCATCATGCCGTATTCAAAGGCGGCCGCCTCCGACTCGGACATGGGGGAGGTGTCCTCCGCCTTAGGGGCGGCGGCGGGCATCTCGTCGGTCTCGTTGAGCTCGCCCTTGGCGGCCTTCTCGTCCAGAAGGTCAAAGAGTTCCTGCACTTTTTCCTCCACGGAGGAGGGGTTCTTGTTCTGCTGCTCAGCCATGGTGATGTCTCCTTTTGTGTTGGTTTTCTATGGCAAAGGCGTGTGCCTTGTTTGCGGTGGTATGGGCCGGGTCCCGGCGGGTTCTTCCACGGGGGAAGGGCTCACCCCTCCTCGGCGGCGATGGTCTCGGACAGTTCCTCCCAGGTCTCCATGAGCTGGTCGTACTCGGCGGTGTAGGCCCCCTCCTGCTCCAGCAGTTCCTGGAGTTTCTGGTAGTCGGAGGCCGCCGCCTCCTTCTGCTGGTTGAGCTCCTCCAGGAGCTGGTCCAGCTTTTCCATCCGCTTTTCCGCGGCGGCCAGGTCCTTTTTCAGCTGCTTGGTGCCTCCGGGGCGCTTGGGTTTGTCCTTCTTGACCTTCTCGGCCTTGGGGGGCGGCGGGGCCAGGGCCTTCTGCCGCTCCCGCCAGGCCTGGTAGGCTGCATAGTCCCCTTTGAAGTCGGAGATGGCCCCGTTTTCCAGGGTCCAGATCCGGTTGGCAAAGCGCTGGATGAAGTACCGGTCGTGGGAGACGAAGAGGAGGGTGCCCTCGAAGTCCTCCACGGCCTCCTCGATCCACTCCCGGGAGTCCAGGTCCAGGTGGTTGGTGGGCTCGTCCAGGAGGAGGAAGTTCACCTTCTCGTCCATGAGCATGCACAGCTTCAGCCGGCTCTGCTCCCCGCCGGAGAGGACGGAGACGGGCTTGAACACGTCCTCCCCCTGGAAGAGGAACCGCCCCAGCCGGTCCCGGGCCTGCTGGGCCGAGCAGTTGGCCTCATAGAGCATGGTGTCATAGAGGGACCGCTCCGGGTGGTCAAAGCGCACCTGCTGGGGCAGGTAGCCGGTCTTCACCGTGAGGCCCTGCTTCACCGCCCCGCTGTCGGCCTGCTCCTCTTTCAGGATGATCTTCAACAGGGTGGACTTGCCGGTGCCGTTGTCTCCCAACAGGGCGATCCGGTCCCCCGGCTCCACCCGGAGGGAGACGTGGTCGAAGAGGGTCTGTTCCCCGAAGGACTTCCTCACCTCCCGCAGGGTGAGCAGATCGTCGGCGAAGAACTCCGCCTGGCCGAACCGGGCCTTCATCTTCCGCTGCTGCTCCGGCCGGGCGGTGCGCTCCAGGCGGGCGATGCGCTTCTCGATGGAGAAGGCCCGCTTGTTCAGGTGCTCCGTGTTGTGCTGGTGCATCATCCGGGCGGTCTCGGTGAGGCGCTGGATCTCCGCCTGCTCCTTTTTATACTGGCGCAGCTGCTCCAAGTACCGCCGCTGCTTCTCTACGGCGTAGAAGGAGTAGTTCCCGGCGTAAAAGGCCGCCTTGCCCCCCTGGATCTCAATGACCCGGGAGATGGTCTTGTCCAGAAAGTACCGGTCGTGGGAGATCACCAGCACGGTGCCCTTGTAGTGGCTGACGTAGTCCTCCAGCCAGACGGTGGCGCTGAGGTCCAAGTGGTTGGTGGGCTCGTCCAAAAGCAGGATCTCCGTGTCCACCAGGATGAGCCGGGCCAGGTTGATCCGGGTCTTTTCCCCGCCGGAGAGGTTGGCGAAAAGCTTGGCCCGGAAGTCCTTGTCGATGCCCAGGCCGGTGCAGATCTTCTCCAGGCGGGTCTCCATCTCGTACCCACCGCCGGTCTCAAAGGCGGCCTGGAGGCGGTCGTACCGGGCCAGCAGGTCAGGCTCCCCCGAGGCCAGCTGGCCGGAGAGGGCCTGGAGCTGGGCCTCCATCTCCTTCAAATCGTCGAAGGCGGTGCGCAGGACGTCCTCCACGGTGTAGCCGGCGGGATAGACGGGGATCTGGGAGATGAGCCCCAGGCGCTTCCCCGGGGCCAGGGTGACGCTGCCCCCGTCGGCCTCCTCCTGGCCGGTGAGGATGCGGAAGAGGGTGGTCTTTCCCGCCCCGTTCTTCCCCAGGATGCCCACCCGCTCCCCGGTGTCCACCTGGAAGGTGAGCCCGTCCAGCACCGGCTGGCCCACCTGGTATTCTTTCTGTAAGTCGTTTACCGCGATGTCGATCATAATCTATCCTCTATCCGGGCGCTGGCCCGGGGAATGACAAGTTTTTCCCTCGGGGAGTGGCGCCGGGCCCCGAAGTGTGGTATGATAACGCCAAACCCATTCCCTCCCCTGCCCCCTTGGCAGGGAGATTTGAGACAACAGGAGGCATCGATCGTATGGTTGCAATGCAGTGGCAGGGCGGGGTCCTGTCCCTTTTGGACCAGGGGGCCTATCCCCAGCAGGAGAAGTGGATCACCTGCAGCACCTGGGAGGAGACCGCCCAGGCCTTGGCGTCCCCCGCCGTGCAGGACGAGAAGGTGGCCGCCAGCGCCGCCGGCTATGGCTATGCCCAGGCCGCCGTGGCCGCCCAGGACAAACTGGGCAGCGACGCCTTCCAGGCCGCCCTGGACCAGGCCAAGGCCGGCCTGCTGGCCGCCCGCCCCGGCTCCCGGGATGTGGCCGCCGCCCTGGCCTTCGTGGAGAATCCCCCGGAGGCCTATACCAAGAACGCCGACAAACTCACCGCCATCCTGGCCACCGCCGTCACCTTTGACCGGCAGCAGGTGGTGGCCGACCGGAACATCTGCCGCAACGGCACCGACCTGATGGGGGAGGGCACCCGGGTGCTGGTGCGCGCTGACCGGGGGGCCTTCCACTCCGCCTCCCCCGCCGGGGCCCTGGGCATCGTCCGCCGGGGCTGGAAGCGGGAGGTGCTGGAGCAGATCACCCTCTGCGAGGGGCGCCCCGCCCTCACCGCCGGGACCCTGCTGGCCCACGAGCTGGCCCGGGAAGACATCCCCTGCACCGTGATCCCCGACCACGCCGCCGCCACCTTCCTGGCCCAGCAGGGGGCCCACATGGTGCTGGCCGACGGCATCCTGGCCGCCAGGAACGGGGACCTGAAGGCCCCCGTGGGGACCTATGAGCTGGCCATCGCCTGCTACTTCCACTCCATCCCCTTCTATGCGGTGCTCAACGCCGACGACATCGACCTGGAGGCCGCCGACGGCTCCGCCTTCGGCCAGGGCGAGGGGGATCCGGCGGCGGTCACCAACCTTCTCCCCGGCACCCAGGCCAAGGGGTGGACCCCCGCGTTCGATGTGGTGCCCGCCTTCCTCATCACCGGGATGATCACCGACCGGAACATCGCCTGCGCCCCCTACGAGGAAACCTTAGAGGAGCTGGTGAAGCACACCCCGCGGAAAACCATCATCCACTTCGACTGAAGCATTTTGGGAGGGGCATCGGAGGGCGGTCGCTTCGTTCGACACGCCGGTAACGCGGGGGTGTCGGGCTGCCTGCCTGGCTGCTTGCCCCTCCCAAAATGAGAAGTTTGCAGCCGCTGCGCGCGCCCTGGCGGGCACACTTGCCGGCTGAGAAGTGTTTTTTGCCCGGCGCATGTCCGTGCAAAAAACAGATTGGAATTTCCTTTCCCGCCTGCTGGCGGGAAACTGCCTGCGCCTTAGGCTGTTCCACGGGAACAACCCACCGGGGACCCTTCGGGGTCCCCTTTTTGTACGCTCCCCAGCTGGGCAGGCTGGAAAATCCAGTCTGAAAACGCCCCCAAAAGAAAGTCCCCAAATCAGGGCACGTACAGGGGTCTCGAAAAAGACCTGCGACCGTCTTGCTGCGTCTCCCAACCCAAAAGATGGAGCGAGCCCCAGCGAGCGGTTTTATTTCTAGGGGGTGCAGGGGGAACCCCCTGCGATTCTTTCCCCCTGCTTTCTTATAAAGAAAGCAGGGCCCCCGCCGGGTAGGCGCCCCCCCGGGGCGCTGCGCCCCGAGGCCGCTTCCGAGGCACGGCCTGTAGGGTCCGTACCCACAGAGGCCGGCTCCCCGCCTCAGTCCTTGGGCGCCAGCCGCTGCAGCTCCCGGGTGATCTCCTCAAAGGCCATCCCCCGGGAGGCCTTCACCAGAATCACCGCCCCGGGGCGGATGAAGTTGGGGAGGATCTCCTTGGCCGTATTCCGGTCCTTGGCATAGAGGGCGCCGGCCATCCCCTTTTCCCGGGCGGCGTCGTAGATGTTCCAGGCCAGCTCCCCCACCGCCAGCAAGCTGTCGATGTTCCCCAGGTCCACGGCCCACTCCCCCATGCTCCGGTGGAGTTCCGGGCCCAGGTCGCCCAGCTCGAACATGTCCCCCAGCACGGCGGCCCGGTAGGTCCCCTCGGTCTGGGAGAGGATCTCCAGGGCGGCCCGCATGGACTGGGGGTTGGCGTTGTAGCCATCGTCCAGGATGGTGATGCCCCCCTGGTGGAGGACGTTCATCCGCATCTTGGTGGGGACGAAGGCCTCGATCCCCCGCTGCAGTTCCTGGAGGGTGAGGCCATACCGCTCCCCGATGGCGCAGGCCATCAGGGTGGGGTAGATCATGTGGGCCCCCGGGGCGGGGATGGTCACCGGGAAGGTGGCCTGGGGGGTCTTTACCGTGCACTCCACCCCCCGGGCCCCCAGGGAGTGGACCGAGAGGGCCTCATAGGGGGGCTGATGGTCCTCCCCGCAGAGGACGGTCTGGGGGACCAGCTTCCCCGCCAGGGGGCGGAGGAGGGGGTCGTCCCCGTTGAGGACGGCCAGGCCGTCGGGGGTCATGGTCTCAAAGATCTCCCCCTTGGCCTGGAGGATCCCCTCCCGGCTGCCCAGGTTCTCGATGTGGGCGTCGCCGATGTTGGTGATCACCGCCACGTCCGGGGGGGCGATGTGGACCAGGTAGGAGATCTCTCCAAAGTGGTTCATGCCCATCTCCAGCACGCAGATCTCGTGCTCCCGGGTGAGGCGGAAGAGGGTGAGGGGGAGGCCCAGCTCGTTGTTGAAGTTCCCCTCGGTTTTCAGCACCCGGTACTTCTGCCCTAGCACCGAGGCCACCATGTCCTTGGTGGTGGTCTTTCCCACGCTGCCGGTGATGCCGATCACCGGGATGGGGAACTTGGCCTTATAGGCCCGGGCCACCCGGCCGATGGCGGCCATGGTGTCCGGCACCTGGAGGTAGAACTTCCCGGGGACGGGGTCCTCCGGGGCCTGCTGGGTGAGGCAGCCGGCGGCCCCCGCCGCCAGGGCGCCGGGGATGAATTTATGTCCGTCGGTCCGCTCCCCGGGGAGGGCCACGAAAAGGTCCCCCGGGTGGACGGCCCGGCTGTCGGTCTCCACGCCGGTGACCGCCTGGTCCGGGGAGATCCCCTCCCCCCAGAGCTTGCCGCCGGTGGCCTCCAGCAGTTCTCGTATCGTCATGGGTTCCATTTCCACCGCGTCTCCTTTCCTGCCGGTGCCCTCAGCCCCGCCGGGCTTTCAGGGACTCGTCGATGATGGTCTGGCACAGCTGCTCATAGCCGATGCCCACGGCGGCAGCCTCCTGGGGCACCAGGCTGGTGGGGGTCATCCCGGGGAGGGTGTTGATCTCCAGGAACCAGGGGGTGCCCTCCTCGTCCACGATGAAGTCCGCCCGGGCATACACCGCCAGGTCCAGGGCCCGGTAGACGGTGAGGGCCGCCTGGCCCACCGCCTCCTCCCAGGCCGGGGGGATGGGGGCGGGGCAGACCTCCCGGGCCGCGCCGGGCTGGTACTTGTTGGCGTAGTCGTAAAACCCGTCGCTGGGGATGATCTCAATGGAGGGCAGGGCCCGCCCGGCCAGCACGGCCACCTGGATCTCCCGCCCGGCCACGTACTGCTCCAGCACGCACTCCCCGCCGTAGTGGAGCCCCTCCACCAGGGCGGCGTGGAGCTCCTTCTTCGTCCGGGCGATGGACACCCCGATGGAGGAGCCGCTGGCCACGGGCTTCACCACGCAGGGCACCGGGGTGGTGCTGGTGAGGCGGTCCACGTCTTTCTCGGTGTAGGCGGCCCGCTGCCACCGGGGAGTCTTGACCCCCAGGGGGGCCACCAGGCGCTTGGTGAGGTCCTTATCCATGGCCAGGGCGGAGCCCACATACCCCGAGCCGGTGTAGGGGATGCCCATGAGGTCAAAGGCGGCCTGGACCCGGCCGTCCTCCCCGCAGGTGCCGTGGAGGGCCAGGAAGACCACATCGGCGGCCTGGCACAGCTCCAGCACGCCGGGGCCGAACTGGTTGGGGCTGTCCCCAGGCCGGGCGGCCCGGACTGCTTCCAGGTCGGGGGCCTGGGGATCCACCTGCTTCCACCGGTCGGTGACGGGGAGGTCGAAGTAGTCCACCACCGGCCCCTCCCACCCGGCCAGGCCGAAGTAGAGGTCCACCAGGGCGGCCTGGTGGCCCAGGCGGCGCAGGGCATGGGCGATCATGGTGCCGGAAGAGAGGGACACGTTCCGCTCCGGGCTGAGGCCCCCGGCCAAGACGACAATCTTCATGGGCTGCTCCTTTCCAGGAAACCCGCCGGGCGCCGGCCCAGGCGGGGTCACGTTGCGATTTTAGTACATCTTATGGATTATAGCATATTCCCAGGGAAATCTCAACCGAAACCCGGGGAAAAAGGGGGGCTTCCCGCCCCCTGGGGGTTGTGGAGAATGCCACCTTTTTGGGGGCCCGCCTGCCCGACGGGGGTGTCTCGATAGGTGGGGCCGGGGGCCCGGCCGTCATCGGTACGTTGTACCGTTTGAATGGGGCGCAGGTTAGACCCTGCCACGTGGTCCCCCGCCCCTATCCGGGGCGGGGATCCAGGCTTTCTCTAGAGAAAGCCCGGACGCAAAGAGTCGCAGGGGGGAACCCCCTGCATCCCCTGGAATAAAACCGCTCGCTGGGGCTCGCTCCATCTTTTGCGTTTGTGCCTTTTGCAACCATCTCTTTCTGGCTCATGTGCACCAGACCAGATTTGGATACGCATATTCGGAGAATATGTTTTTGCTGGATATTGCTCTGTGGAAAAATCCAGTCTGAAAAAATCTCGAAAAAGAAAGTCCCCAAATCAGGGCACGTACATGGGTTGCAATCAAACTCACGACCGCTCTGCTGCGGCACGATCCCAAAAGATGGAGCGAGCGAGCAGCGAGCGGCTTTAAAGACCGGGTGCAGGGCGGAGCCCTGCGATTCTTTCCCCCTGCTTTCTTATAAAGAAAGCAGGGCCCCCGCCGGGTAGGCGGG
>DXDK01000085.1 GCA_019115545.1 Candidatus Evtepia faecavium | reverse complement strand
CACCGACGCCATCCAGCTGATGGGCGGCAAGGGCTACATGAAGGAAGACTGCGTCGAGAAGTGCTTCCGCGACATCAAGGCTTACTGCATCTTCGAGGGCACCAACCAGGTCCAGAAGATGGTCATCTCCGGCTCCGTCCTGTCCGGCAAGCGTCACTAATTGATGCCTCTGCTTGCCCCAGGCAAGCGCCACGACATGAAGCCAAAAAGACCCAGCCGTTTACCGGCTGGGTCTTTTCTTTTGTAAATGGCAAAGCCCCAGCCGCTTCCGGCTGGGGCTTTGGGTTTACAGGGATGCGGGGGGCTGGGGGACCTCCTCCTGGGCCTTGGGCTTGCGCAGGTCAAAGCGGTACACCGCCACCAGGAAGGAGACAAAGGCGCACACCTCCACCGCGGCGCAGCCATAGGCCCGGGTGAGCAGGTCATAGGCCAGCATGGGCGGGGAGTTCACCAGGAACAGCAGCCGGGTCCGGGCCATGTTCCGGGTCCACAGGGCCAGGGTGGTGCAGCACATGGACAGGCAGGGGAGCAGGCAGTAGGCCCCCTCCCAGGTGAGCAGGGCGCTGCCCAGGTACAGCCCCAGCAGAAGGGCCACCCACCCCCGGTGGCGGGCCCAGGGGCGGTCGTTGTAGGAGCACAGCACCGCCCGCAGCACCCCCACCCCGTTGGTGAGGACGGCGGTGTACGCCCCCAGCAGGCCGTAGTGGCAGGCCCACATGACGCAGCACACCACCTGCAGCTGGAGGATCCGCCGCCGGCTGCCGCTCTGCAGGGAGGTGAAGCAGATCACCGAGGGCACCAACCCCAGGGCCTGGATGGCCAGAAAGGAAAGCTCCGGCATGGGACACCTCCAATCCGTTGGAATTCTGCCTCCATTGTACCAGAGTTTGCCCTTCAGGGGTAGGGGAGAAGCCCCTGGAAGGGGGCCAAAGATGGGGGAGAAACCCGGGGGGAATTTGTTCCCTTTTGCCAGGGAGCAAAAAAACCGTGCCGCGGAAGGGGTTCCGCGGCACGGCTTTGTGTTTTGGAAAGGGAGGCAGATCAGGCTTGCGGTTTGTCGTCGCCGATCTCCTTGGCAGCGGCCTTGTTGGCGAAGTGGCGTTTGGTCTCCCGGACCACCACGCCGGACAGGGCAATCACGGCGATCAGGTTGGGGATGGCCATGAGGCCGTTGAGGGTGTCGGCGATGTTCCAGGCCAGGGACAGGTCCATGGTGGCGCCCACCACGATGACGATGATGAAGATGATCTGGTAGGGCCGGATGGCCTTGGTGCCGAAGATGAACTCACAGGCACGGGTGCCGTACAGCGCCCAGCCCAGCACCGTGGAGTAGGCGAACAGGGCCAGGCCCACGGCGATCAGCAGGGAGCCGAACTGGTCGCCGAAGACGGTGCCGAAGGCGGCCACGTTCAGGCCGGTGTCGCCCTCGATGCCGTAGTTCAGGTCCAGGCCAGCGCCCTTGGCGGCGCAGAGGATGGTCAGACCGGACAGGGTGCAAATGACGATGGTGTCCACGAAGACCTCGAAGATGCCGTAGATACCCTGCTTCACAGGGTCGGTCTCGGAGGTGGTGGCGTGGGCCATAGGCGCGGAGCCCAGGCCGGCCTCGTTGGAGAACACGCCGCGCTTCACGCCCCAGGTGATGCACAGGAACATGGAGCCGCAGGCACCGCCGGTGACGCCGGCGGGGGAGAAGGCACCCACAAAGATGTCATGGAAGACGGAGGGCAGGGTGTCGGCGTAGTAGATAACCACCACCAGGGAGGCGATGATGTAGATCAGAGCCATCACGGGGACCAGGCGCTCGGTGACGGCGCCCAGGCGCTTGATGCCGCCGAAGAGGACCACGGCGGTGAGGGCGGCCAGGGCGATGCCCAGCACCAGGTTCACGATCTCCTGGGACTCCTCGCTGAAGCCGGGCTTGAAGGCCACGATCACGTCGTTGACGGAGGTGACGATGTTGCCCACCTGCACGGCGTTGCCGATGCCGAAGGCAGCCAGGGCGGCGAAGATACTGAACAGGATGCCCAGCCACTTCCAGTTCTTGCCCAGGCCGTTCTTGATGTAGTACATGGGGCCGCCCACCCAGTCGCCGTGCTTGTTCCGCTCACGGAACTTCACGGCCAGGGTAACCTCGGCGTACTTGGTACACATACCGATCAGGGCGGTGATCCACAGCCAGAAGATGGCGCCGGGGCCGCCCAGGGTGACGGCGGTGGTGATACCGGCGATGTTGCCGGTGCCCACGGTGCCGGCCAGGGCGGTGGACATGGCCTGGAAGGGGGTCATCTCACCCTTGCCGGCTGCGGTTTTGTGGAAGATCTTGCCGATGGTGTTCTTCATGGCGTAGCCGAACTTGCGGAACTGCACGCCACGGGTGCGCAGGGTCATCAGGATGCCCGTGCCCACCAGCAGGACCAGCATGGGAACGCCCCATACGAATCCATTGATCGCACTGTTAATACTGGCAATTAAATCCATGCGTATCTCTCCTTTTTCTCTCAATTTTCCACGCGGGGGGCTGGAACACCGCCAAGGAACAGCAAAACCGGAGCGCCGCAAGATCCAGCGGCGCTCCGGTCAAAAGCAGAAATAAGGGACGGGTGCGGGGGTGGGAGAGCTGTCCTGTCAGTCTGTCCTTTTGCCTGAGAGTGTCGCGATGCGTCTTGCCCCTTCGGCCCCCGCGGATGCGGGTGTCTCCAGATTGCCATCACCTGCGGAAACCCTGATCGGCCGCCCTCCCCCTTCCAAAAGAAGGCGGGTCCGGGGACTTCTGCAGTTTCTGTCTGACGGTGTTCGGTTAACAGAACCTATTTTACTCCCAACCGTCCCAAAAAGCAAGGGTTAATATGGTATGGGGGAAATTTTTCTCCAAAATTTTGCTACTTTTTGTAAGAATCGACCAGTTAGATTGTCAAGGCGGCTTTCAAAGCCAGGGCCTGGCGGACCTTCTCGGCGATGCCCTCGGGGGTGAGGCGGTAGGCCTCCAGCACCTTCTGGGCGGCGCCGGAGCGGCCGAACTCATCCTCCACCCCGTGGCGGACCACCGGGACGGGGCAGGCGGAGGCGAGATACTCCGCCACGGCGCTGCCCAGGCCGCCCAGGACGTTGGCCTCCTCGCTGGTCACCAGGCAGCCGGTCTCCCGGGCGGCCTGGAGGAGGATCTCGGTGTCCAGGGGCTTGAGGGTGTGCATGTCGATGACCCGGACGGAGATCCCCTCCTGGGCCAGGGCCTCGGCGGCCTGGAGGGCCATCTGGACCATCATGCCCACGGCCACCACGGTGACGTCGCTCCCATCCCGGAGCAGGGCCCCCTTGCCGATCTGGAAGCGGTAGCCGGGGACCTGGTCGGTGACGGTCTCCACCGCCAGGCGGCCCAGGCGCATGTAGGCCGGCCCGTCGTAGGCCAGCAGGGCCTGGACGGCCAGGCGCATCTCGTAGGCGTCGCAGGGGCACAGGACGGTCATCCCCGGGATGGCCCGCATGATGGCCAGGTCCTCGATGCACTGGTGGGTGGCCCCGTCCTCCCCCACGGACAGCCCGCCGTGGGAGCCCACGACCTTTACGTTCAGCCCGGGGTAGGCCACGCTGTTGCGCACCTGTTCCCAGGCCCGGCCGGCGGCGAACATGGCGAAGGAGTTTACAAAGGGCTTCTTCCCGCAGGCGGCCAGGCCCGCGGCCACGCCCACCATGTTGGCCTCGGCGATGCCCATGTCAAAGAACCGGTCGGGGTGGGCGGCGCCGAAGTCCTTGGTCATGGTGGAGCCGGACAGGTCGGCGTCCAGCACCACCAGGCCGGGTTCCTGGTCGGCGAACTCCACCAGGGCCTTGCCATAGGCGGCCCGGGTCGCGATCTTCTCTGCCATCTTACTTCCCCTCCTTTTCTGCCAGGGCGGCCGCCAGTTCCTGGCGGGCCTTCTCATACTGTTCCGCGTTGGGGGCCTTGCCGTGCCAGCCGGCCTGGTTCTCCATGAAGGAGACCCCCTTGCCCTTCACCGTCTTGGCCAGGAGCATGGTGGGCTTGCCCTTCACCTGGGCGGCCTGGGCGAAGGCGGCCTCCAGGGCGGCAAAGTCGTGGCCATCCACGGGGATGACGTGCCAGCCAAAGGCCTCCAGCTTCTGGTCCAGGGGCTCGGTGGGCATCACGTCGGCGGTCTTGCCGTCGATCTGCAGGCCGTTGACGTCGATGACGGCACAGAGGTTGTCCAGCTGGTACTTGGCGGCGCTCATAAAGGCCTCCCACACCTGGCCTTCCTCCACCTCGCCGTCTCCCAGGACGGTGTAGACCCGGTAATCCTTCCGGTCCATCTTCCCCGCCAGGGCCATGCCCACGGCGGCGGAGATCCCCTGCCCCAGGGAGCCGGTGGACATGTCCACCCCCTTCACGTGGTGCATCTCCGCGTGGCCGGACAGGTGTCCGTCGATGCTGCGGAAGAGGTTCAGCTCCTCCTCCGGGAAATACCCCCGCTGGGCCAGGATGGGGTAGAGGGCCGGGGTGCAGTGGCCCTTGGACAGGACGAAGCGGTCCCGGTCCGGGTCGGTGGGGTTCTGGGGGTCCACCTTCATCACGTCGAAGTACAGGACGGTGAGGATGTCCATGGCCGAGAACGAGCCGCCCAGGTGCCCGGAGGCGCAGTGGTAGACCATGTCCAGCCCCAGAAGCCGCCCCTTGGCCGCGACGGTTTCCAGTGTGCGCAAATCTGTTTTCATAGGGTTCCTCCTCCAAAAAACCGCATGGGTATCCGATTGTGTACAGTGTATCACGGAAATTTTCTCCGGTCAATTCTCTTTCTCCCTTGCAATCCCGGAAAGTTTCCTCTATAATACAGAAAGCCCTGTTCCCCCCTTGCCCCCGGCGGCCAAGGCCGGGCGACAGAGCCCTTTCCGGGTGTAGCGAAGGTGGTATCGCGCTTGATTTGGGTGAAACCGTCCGGACAGTCTCACAACTTCATATCGGGGTGTTGCGCAGTTGGTAGCGCGCCTGCTTTGGGAGCAGGAGGCCCGGGGTTCGAGTCCCCGCACTCCGACCACCTTTGGCAGAAAAGCCGCCTGTTTAGGCGGTTTTTCTGCGTTTTTGTATGAAGAAAACCACTCGCTAGGCGAGTGGTTCAAAAGAAGCCTGATGGCGATGATGTAGACAGAAAAACTCCCTTTGCTTTAGAATAAGGGTGCGGTCTGCCAACTGCACGAGAAAAGCAAAGG
>DXDK01000084.1 GCA_019115545.1 Candidatus Evtepia faecavium | reverse complement strand
TCCCGCCCCTGTCCGGGGCGGGGATCCAGGCTTTCTCTAGAGAAAGCCCGGACGCAAAGAGTCCCAGGGCTTCGCCCTGGACCCGGATCGTATAAAACCGCTCGCTGGGGCTCGCTTCATCTTTTGCGTTTGTGCCTTTTGCAACCGTCTCTTTCTGGCAAAAGTGCACCAGACCAGATTTGGATACGCATATTCGGAAAATATTTTTTGCTGGATATTGCTCTGTGGAAAAATCCAGTCTGAAAAAATCTCAAAAAAGAAAGTCTCCAAATCAGGGCACGTACATGGGCCGCAATAAAACCCACGACCGCCCCGCTGCGTCTCCTACCCCAAAACAGAGCGAGCGAGCAGCGAGCGGCCATGAAAAGGGGTGCAGGGGGAACCCCTGCGATTCTTTCCCCCTGCTTTCTTATAAAGAAAGCAGGGCCCCCGCCGGCAGGCATCCCCCCCGGGGCGCTGCGCCCCGAGGCCGGTAAGAGCCCCGACTACCCGTAGGGTACGTACTACGGGGGCCAGACCCCCGGCCCCACCTGAGCGGGCTGGGGGAGGCTTTGGCACTTGACCACCGCCACCGTGTGACTCCCACAAGTGGACAAGTGAGGCGCAAACCCTTGGGGCGCAAGGGATACAGCCTCACTTGTCCATCTTCCCGTGCCAGACGGTGATGGCCGCTTGGGTCCAGGGGGCGGGCGTGGCGGAAGGCCCTTCCGCTCGATTGACTCGCCCGGGAGGGCACGCCTCGCAGTCTCCCCGCAGCGCCCCATCCGACGGAATAACCCTTCAGGGCCAGCCCCATAGGGCTCCCCCAACGCCTCCGTTCAACGCCCCTCGCCCGGTAGGGCACACCTCGCAGAGTTTCCCCGCCCGCAGGCGGGGAAATAAGGTCAAATCCGTTTTTTCCGGGGACATGTGCCGGGCAAAAAACACTTCTCAGCCCGAGAGTGCCGGCTTCGCCGGCGCGGTTCGGGCTGCATCCCCATTTTTGAGAGGGGCCCGCCGCCAAACAGGCAGCCCGACACCCCCGTACTCTGCCGTCTCGAACGAAGTGCCCTCCTTCGCGCCCCTCTCAAAAATTCTTTAGTAACAGCAGCAGCCCCAGCCCCGGCACCCCCAGCAAACCCAAAGCCAGGGCGTTGAACAGGTTCACCCCCAGGCTCAGGCCGGCGGCCAGGCCGCTGTAGGACCACAGGGCCAGAAACCCCAGCCCCAGGGCCGCCCGGGCCAGCAGCTTCAGCACCCAGGCCAGAGGCCGGCGGAAGATCACCAGGAAGAGCACGGTGAAGATCACCACCGTCAGCCAGGGCCCGTTGGGGTCGAAGAGTTCCATGTCGCGGCCTCCCTTTGCTCAGGGGCCGGGGGCGTCCTCCGGTCCCGCGGATTTCATCTGCCGGAGCAGATAGGTGTGCTTGGCCCCCAGGGCGCTGATCTCATAGAGATAGTACTCCAGCAGGTCGGGGTCCGCCGTGTGGTCAAAGCCCGCCCGGGCGGCGGCCAGGTCCCGGACGGTCTGCTCCAGGCGGCGGCGCAGGGCCTGGGCCTGGTTGGGGGGTGGATGTGCCATGGGCCTCCCTCCTGTGGTTTCAGTATATGGGTAGCCTGCGCGGATATGCCGGGGACTATGCGGGGAAATTTCTGGCCGGGGAAAAGTTCTACAAAATGGTCCCAATCCCCTTCCCTCCCTGTCAAGATGTGGTATAATGAGATATCTTTACCCCTATCCGCTCCGCCCCGCTCCCCGGGGCATGACCCAACGAGGTGGAACCATGAAACAAAACCGCAAGCGCATCCCATCCCTCCTGCTGGCCCTGGTGCTGGCCCTCTCCCTGGCCCTGCCCGCCGCGGCCGCCGGGGAGGGGATCTCCCTGGACCGGACCGAGCTCACCCTGGCCGTGGATCAGGAGGTCACCCTCACCGCCACCCTCGCCCCGGAGTACGCCGGGGAGGCGGTCACCTGGCAGAGCAACGACGAGGCCATCGCCGCCCTGGTGACCCCCGAAGACCCGGAGGACCAGGCCCCCAACACCGCCACCTTCCGGGGGGTGTCGGCGGGGACGGTCACCGTCACCGCCACCGCCGGGGGGCGGACGGCCACCTGTGACATCACCGTGGCCCAGGACACCCCCGACGCCATCACCATCACCCCCGCCGGGCCGGAGTCCCTCCCCGTGGGGAAGACCCGCCAGCTGACAGCCCAGGTCCACTACACCCTGGGCACCCAGGGGGACCAGACCGTCTCCTGGTCCTCCAGCGACCCTGACGTGGCCACCGTGGACCACACCGGCCTGGTGACCGCCGTGGCCGAGGGCAGCGCCACCATCCTGGCCGTCTCCCAGGCCAGGGACGCCCTGGGCAGCGTGGTCACCGGGGAGTACCAGCTCACCGTCACCCCCGCCCGGCCCCTGGCAGACCAGCTGGAGCTCTCCGCCAACCACGCCCTGGTCCACGCCGGCCGCTTCGTGGAGACCATCCTCTCCGCCCCCACCGCCCGGCTCCACAACGGGGAGGCGGACACCACCGACGAGTTCACCCTCACCTACACCTGGACCAACGCCGCCGGGGACACCGTGGGCACCGGCGCCACCCTCCGCCTGGAGCCCACCGCCGCGGACCAGATCCTCTACACCTGCACCGTCACCGCCGCCTGCAAGAGCGACAGCACCCTCACCCTCACCGACCGGTGCGAATACACCGTCCAGATCCACCCCGGCACCACCATCGGCGCGGTGGCCAGCCTGGCCCAGGGCACCCGCACCCTGGACCAGCTGCGGAACCAGGGGGGCACCCTCTCCCTCATCGACCAGCTGGTGGAGGGGGACGACGAGCTGGGCCTCACCCCCGCCATCCCCGGGCTGAAGTATGTGGTCTTTGACCTGGCCTCCGCCACCGGCGGGGAGGTGGGCACCCTCTCCGTCCAGGAGGGGAGCGCCTACTACCTGGACAGCCCAGACCCCCAGGCCGCCCTGCTGAAGCAGGTCACCTTCACCCCCCGCCAGGCGGGGACCTATGGGATCAACTTCCTGGCCTACGGGGACAGCCTCTACTGCGGCCGCCTGGAGATCCTGGTCCAGGAGGAGGACCTGCCCCCCGCCGAGGGGGACGTGGTCTGTGATTCCGCCGGCTTCACCTTCACCGGGTCGGACTTCTTCCACAGCGACGCCGACGACCCCGTGGAGGCGGTGGTCTTTGGCCAGCCCTCCGCCGGCCAGCTGGTGCGGAACCTGGCCCACGGCAGCGGCACCCCCGACGACGGCGCCCGGTACTACACCGACTCCGCCGCCGACGGCAGCTACCACGTCTCCACCCTGAGCTATCTCCCCCCGGCGGGGTACTCCGGCCAGGTGACCCTGCCCATGACCCTCCTCACCAAGGGGGGCCGGGAGGAGAAGACCACCCTCACCGTGTCCGTCACCGCCAAGACCCACTCCGACCAGTTCACCGACGTGAACGAGGCCACCGTGGGCACCTGGGCCGCCGACGCGGTGGACTTCGCCTATCACTTCGGCCTGGTGAACGGGACGGAGACCACCCTGTTCTCCCCCGGCGCCCCCATGAGCCGGGCCCAGCTGGTCACCGTCCTCTACCGCTCGGTGGGGAGCCCCTCCATGACCATCACCACCAACTTTGACGACCTGGACGTGGGGGCCTACTACTACAGTGCCGTGGTGTGGGCCAACGTCCACGGCATCGTCAACGGCACCGGGGAGAACACCTTCTCCCCCGACAACCCCATCACCCGGGAACAGCTGGCCACCATCCTCTACCGCTATGCCAAGGCCACCGGCGGGGACACCGCCGTCTCCGGCAATCTGAACGCCTTTGCCGACAAGGCCAGCGTCAGCCCCTATGCCGTGGAGGCCATGGCCTGGGCGGTGGAAAAGGGCATCATCTCCGGGGTGGGGGAGAACACCCTGGCCCCCCAGGGCAACGCCACCCGGGCCCAGGTGGTGGTGATGCTCCACCGGTACCTGGCCGGCTGAGCTTCCCCCGCCAGCCGCCCCACCCCAGAACAGAAAGGAGCCGATCCCCATGAAAAGAACCCACCCCCTCTGGATGCTTCTGGTCCTGACCCTGGCGCTGGCCCTGGGGGCCTGCTCGGACCAGGCCCCCGCCGCCCAGGCCCAGGAGAACACCATCGCCCCCTATGAACTGAATCAGCAGGAGCGCGACCTCCTCTCCGCCTTCGGCCTGACGGAGGACAACGCCCTGGCCCTCTCCTTCCAGGCCCCGGCGGAGGCCAAGGCCCTCTTTATCCAGGTCTCCCGCCTGGAGGACGGCGTCTGGGAAAACGTCGCCGATTCCGTCAGCGGCTTCGGCATGGACGGCCCCCAGGAGGACCTGCCGGATTCCTTTGCCGGCCTGCTGTGCCTGGAGGAAAACGTGGACCGGAGCCTCTCCGTCCACGTCCAGAGCACCTTTGGCGGCTTTGCCAACACCCCCCAAGGGGCCGCCCCGGACCTGGAGTGGACCATGCGCTCCACCGCCTTCCTCCAGGAGACCCAGACCATCCAGCTGGACCAGCCCATCCCCATCGCCCTGCTGGCCTATGGCACCGGCACCTCCATGTCCAGCCTGGACCTGCAGTCCTACTTCACCCCGGAGGACCTGGCCGGCCTGGACCTGGTCCAGGCGGTGACGGTGACCTTCTCGGAGACCCTGTAACCCCTCCCCTGACCTGAGACAGAAAGGAGAACCCCCATGCAACGGAAACACCCCCTCTGGTTCCTGCTTCCCCTGGCCCTTCTCC
>DXDK01000083.1 GCA_019115545.1 Candidatus Evtepia faecavium | reverse complement strand
TCGGCGGCCACCCCCCAGGCCTCCAGGCCCAGGGCCTCGGCCAGGTACAGGGCCCGGGAGAGGTGGTAGTCCTGGGTGACGATCACCAGGGAGGTCACCCCGAAGATCTCCCTGGCCCGGTAGAGGCTGTCGTAGGTGGACAGGCCCGCGTAGTCCAGGGTGATGGCCTCCGCCGGGGCCCCCAGGTCTTGGGCCACCCGGTCCATGGTGGCCAGTTCGTTGTAGTCGGCGCTGCGGTTGTCCCCCGACAGCAGCAGTACGTCGGCCCACCCGGCCCCATAGAGCTCCACCCCCCGGGTCAGCCGGTCCCGGAGCATGGGGGTGGGGGAGCCGTCGGCATACACCCCGCAGCCCAGCACCAGGATGCAGTCCACCTCCCCCGGCGGCTCCTCCGCCAGGGAGAGCACCCGGTCCCGGGTGGAGAGGACCACATACCCGTTCACCCCCAGCGCCAGGGCCAGGAGAAGGGCGCAGGCGATCCCCACCCCCGCCAGGGCCCGGCGGAGGGTGCGTTTTGTGTTTGTCATGAATCCTCGTCCTTGTCCTTGTTGCGGTGCTGGAAGTACAGCACCCCGGCGCAGAAGAGGATCCCCACGATCAATCCGATGACCATTCCCTGCCTCCTTTCCGGCCCGGGCGGGGGCTCATTCCCCCTCGGGCTCGCCGTCGTCCTCCTCGTCCAGCTCTCCCCGGACGTAGGTCACCCGGACGGTGGAGGAGCTGAGCATGTCCACCCGGAACTCCCGCCAGCCCTTCTCGGCCTGCTTGTCGTTGCCTGCCTCCAGCAGGCGGGTGACGTCGTCGGTGTCGATGCCGGTGTAGGTGATTTTTTTCTGTTCCATGGCCGTTTGCCTCCTTATCCCTGCCGCCCGGCCTGGGCGGCTTTGATCATGATGGCGCACTCGATGCGCTTCTTAAACAGCTGGCACCCGTATTCATAGGTGCCGTTGATGTCCCCACTGGCGTGGTAGGCGTTGGCCGCGCACCCCCCGGCGCAGTAGAGCCGGGCCCAGCAGTCCCGGCAGGCGGGGTTGGCCACCACGTTGCACCGGTGGAACTTCTCCCCCATGGCGGTGTTGGTGACCCCCTTCCACACGTCCCCCATGGAGTAGGCCGGGTCGTTGACGAACTGGTGGCAGGGGAAGAGCTCCCCCCAGGGGGTGACGGCCAGGTACTCCGTCCCCGAGCCGCAGCCGGACATCCGCTTGTGGAGACATGGCCCCCCCTCCAGGTCCAGCATGTAGTGGTAGAAGGTGAAGGGCCGGCCCTCCGCCTCCCGCTTGAGCATCTCCCGGGCCAGGATCTCGTACTGTTCAAACAGGACGGGCAGGTCCTCCTCCGTGAGGGCCCAGGGCTCCCCGGGGGGGCTGACCACCGGCTCCATGCTCAGCTCGGTGAAGCCTAAGTCGGCCATGTGGAAGATGTCGTTGGTGAAATCCGTGTTGTCGTGGGTGAAGGTCCCCCGGATGTAATAGTCCCGGTCCCCCCGCTGCTGGACGAACCGCTGGAACTTGGGCACGATGAGGTCATAGCTGCCCTGGCCGGCGAAGTTCTTCCGCAGGCGGTCGTGGACCTCCTTCCGCCCGTCCAGGCTGAGGACCACGTTGTGCATCTCCCGGTTGCAGAACTCCGTGACCTCGTCGTCCAGCAGCACCCC
This sequence comes from Candidatus Evtepia faecavium, assembly GCA_019115545.1. Lineage (GTDB taxonomy): Bacteria > Bacillota > Clostridia > Oscillospirales > Oscillospiraceae > Evtepia > Evtepia faecavium. Next base: position 10,648 of record DXDK01000083.1, on the reverse strand, counting down.
GTTGGTGGTGAGGGTGAAGCGGAAGTTCTTGTGGTGCTCGGCCTCCTGGCTGCGGGCATAGGCCACCAGGTCTTTGACCACCTGCCAGTTCATCAGGGGCTCGCCGCCGAAGAAGTCCACCTCCAGGTTCACCCGGGAGCCGGAGTTGGCGATCAAAAAGTCCAGGGCCTGCTTGCCCACCTCGAAGGGCATCAGGGCCCGGTCCCCGTGGTAGCGCCCCTGGCTGGCGAAGCAGTACTCGCAGTTGAGGTTGCAGGTGTGGGCCACGTGGAGGCACAGGGCCTTCAGCACGGGCTTGGTGTGGGCGAAGGCCTCCTGCTCCACGTCCTTCCACAGGTCTTGGGAGAAGAGCTTGCCGGCGGCCTTCAGGGCGTCGATGTCCTCCAGGCAGGCCAAAATCTCCCCCTCATCCACGTCCGCCCGGTGGCCGTACTTGGCCAGGATCTGGGCGACGATGGCCGCCCGGGGGGTGGTCTCGTAGAGGGCGATGATGTCATAGGCCACCTCGTCCACCAGGTGGACCGAGCCGCTGTACACGTCCAGGACGATGTTGTAGCCGTTGAGTTTGTATTGATGGATCATAGGTCGTTCCCTTTCCTACACGAAAAAAGTGCCGCTTGATCGGGCCCGATCAGGCGGCAGCTTTCCCCGTTTGGTCAGCGTGGCTCAGCGGTTGCTGTTCTCGCACTGCTGGTTGGCAAGGCCGCAGGAGGTCTTGCAGGCAGACTGGCAGGAGGTCTGGCATTCGCCGCAGCCGCCGGTCTTCAGGCTCTTGCCCAAATCCCGGGTCTCCAGGGTCTGAATTCTCTTCATGGGAATCCGCTCCTTTCTATTTATGGCGCGCCGGTTGGGGCAGCGCATAAGAAATCGGATACATTATACTGTACTCTTCCGGGGATGTCAATGCCCGGGGCGGGGGGCGGCGGGGGCCGCCGGCGAAAAAAATCCCAACTTTTTTTCCAAAAGGGGTTGACATCGGCGGAATTTATGCTATTGTATTAAGCGTACAGTACATTAGTACAGCGACACAACACAAGGAGGGATGGACATGCCTTGGCAGTTTCGCAATGACCTCCCCATCTACACCCAGCTGATCGCCCAGATCCAGCAGAAGATCGTCAGCGGCGCCCTGGAGCCCGGGGCGCGGCTGCCCTCGGTGCGGGACCTGGCCGCGGAGGCGGGGGTCAACCCCAACACCATGCAGCGGGCCATGATGGAGATGGAGCGGGAGGAGCTGGTGTACAGCCAGCGCACCGCCGGGCGCTTCGTCACCCAGGACGGGGAGCGGATCCGCCGCCTGCGGGAGGACCTGGCCCGGAACCAGGTGAAGGAATTCTTGGCGGGGATGTTCCAGCTGGGCTTCGGCCTGGAGGAGATCCTCACCTTTGTACAGACGGAAGGAGAGACGCAGCGTGAGCATTCTGGAAACTAAAGGGCTGGTGAAGCGCTTCGGCGCCATGACCGCCCTGGACGGGGTGACCCTGTCCATCGAGCCGGGGCGCATCGTGGGCCTGCTGGGCCCCAACGGCAGCGGCAAGACCACCCTGATCAAGCTGGCCAACGGCCTGCTGGTGCCCACCGCCGGAGAGATCTGGGTGGACGGCCAGGCCCCGGGGCGGGAGAGCCACAAGCTGGTCTCCTATCTCCCCGAGCGCACCAGCCTGCCCCTTTGGATGACGGTGAAGGAGCTGCAGGCCTTTTACCAGGACTTCTTCGCCGACTTCCAGGCAGAGCGCAGCGAGGAGATGCTGGACCGGCTGGAAATCTCCCCCAAGCAGCGGATGAAGCAGATGTCCAAGGGCACCCGGGAAAAGGTCCAGCTCATCCTCACCATGAGCCGCCAGGCCAAGCTCTATCTCCTGGACGAGCCCATCGGCGGGGTGGACCCGGCGGCCCGGGACTATATCCTGGACACCATCATCCGCAACTACAACCCCGAGGCGGCGGTGGTGATCTCCACCCATTTGATCGCCGACGTGGAGAAGGTGCTGGACGAGGTGATCTTCATCGACCGGGGACAGATCCTCTTCCAGTCCTCGGTGGATTCCATCCGGGAAGAGAAGGGCATGAGCGTGGACGCGCTGTTCCGGGAGGTATACAAATGCTGAGAAAACTGTTGAAATACGAGTTCCGGGCCACGGCCCGGGTGATGCTCCCCCTGTACCTGGTGGTCATCGTCCTGGCCCTGCTCACCCGGGGGGCCAGCCTGTGGACCCAGCAGGTGACCTTCTACGGCCTGGGGGAGGGCTTGCTGGGCGTTCTGGCCGCCCTCATCGCCGTGGGCTTCATTCTGGCCCTGTTGGCCACCTTTGTGGTGGCGGTGGTGCTGGCGGTGGTCCGGTTCCGGAACAACCTGCTCACCGACGAGGGCTATGTGATGTTCACCCTGCCGGTGTCCCCCCACAGCCTGGTGTGTTCCAAGCTCATCGTCTCGGCGGTGTGGTTTTTGGGGGCGGTGGTCATCGACGTGGTGGCCCTGGTCTCCCTGGTGGCCGACGTGGCCATGTTCCAGGAGATGGGCCGGGTGATCCAGGAGGTCTTTGACAGCCTCACCGCCTATTACCTGGGCAACGGGGTGCTCTTCCTGGTGGAGGTGCTGATCCTCTTCCTCCTGGGCTGCGCCTACACCTGCCTGAGCTTCTACACCCCCCTGGCCATCGGCCACAGCTTTGCCCAGCACAAGATGCTCCTGTCGGTGGCCTTCTTCTTCGCCATCGTGGTGGCGGTGAACATGATCTCCGGCGCGGCCATGATCGCCGGGCTGCCCTTCCTGGACGACCTGACCCTCTGGGTGGGGGCCAACCTCACCCCGGCGGGGGTGGTCCACGGGGTCCTGTGGGGAAGCATCGCCTACACCGCCGTCTTTACCGTGGTCCTCTACTGCATCACCATCCGGATGCTCCACCGGCACCTGAATCTGGAGTGAGGCCGGCGAGGCGCCCCCTCGGGCGGGGCGGCGTCGGGAGGCTGTGCCGTTCATATGCAGCGCAGGTTGAACCCTGCCCCGTTGGGCCGGGGGCCCAAGCCTCCGATAGTAGGTACCCTACAGGTAGTCGGGGCTATTACCCCCCTCGGGGCGCAGCGCCCCGGGGGGGTGCCTGCCGGCGGCCTCCATTTCTCATGTGAGAAATGGAGGAAAGAACACCAGGGGCTCTGCCCCTGGACCCCAATTTTCAAGACCGCTCGCTGCTCGCTCGCTCCCTCTTTTGGGATCGTGCCGCAGCGGAGCGGTCGTTGTTTTTTTCGGCACCCATGTACGTGCCCTGATTTGGAAACTTTCTTTTGGAAAAATATCTTTCGCTGGATTTTTGGGGTAGTACCGCCTTTATACAGGCTGAAGTTCCTTTCAGCCTCTATAGAGGCGGTTCTCCCGCCCACTTCCCCCAGCCCGCCCAGCCGGGGGGCGGGCCGTTACGGGCGTTGGTCCATGGGCCGCAGGCCAGTCCGGACAAAAAAAGAACCACCCTCCTTCTGCCATCGGCCAGAAAAGGGTGGGTCCAGGGAGGGGAGAAACTCTCCCCTCCCTGGGACTCTTTGCGTCCGGGCTTTCTCTTAGAGAAAGCCTGGAACCCCGCCCCGGATAGGGGCGGGGACCACGTGGCAGGGTACAACCTGCGCCGGACATAACGGTACAGCGTCCCGACGCCGGGTAGGCGCCCCCCGGGGCCCCTCACCCCCCGGTCAAAGCATTGGCCACCGCCTTCTTTATGACGGTGGAGGACTCCGTGGCCCCGGATACGGCGTCCACGTCCACCCGCTGCTGGGCCACCATGGCCTCCGGGAGGGCCTCCGCCCCCCGGCCCAGGAGGCTGCGGTACTCCGTCAGGGTCACCTCCACCAGGGCCCCGTCCTCCACCGTCACCTCCACCTGGGCGGAGACCAGCCCTACGTCGCAGCCGCCGGTGTAGGTCCCGTCGGCCACCTGGGCCAGGTCCACTTCCTGGACGGTGAGGGCCTCCACCGCCCCCTTGTACTCCAGGGCGGCCTTGAGGAAGAGCAGCAGGGCCACCAGGACCACCGCCAGCAGGACCACCACCCCCAGGAGCAGGGCTTTGTTTCTTCGGGACACGGCAGGTCCCTCCTTTCCTTGCGCTTTCCCCCATGAAACCACGCCCAGCCCGACCTGTCAATCCCCTAAAAAAGCGGCCTGCCGCTTTTTTCTAAAAAAAGGCCGGGGGCGCGATTGTTACGCGCCCCCGGCCGGTGTTTCGTGACCCGGTTTCAAGGGAAAAAAGAGACAGACAAAAGGGGTTGCTGCTTCCGCCTTACAGGAACACGGCGGGCATGAGCAGGAACAGGGAGATGATGCCGATGGCCACGTTGCACAGGCCAGCCAGCTTGGTCAGGGCGGGCTTGCCGGTGTACCAGCCGGGGATCAGGGTGATCAGCAGGATGTCGATGACCACCAGGTCCACGCCCAGGGGCCAGATCAGGCCGTCCTGGAAGGCCCGGACGGTGAAGGCGATCACCAGGATCAGGCCGCACAGGAAGAAGTGGGCCATGACCTTCTTGTCGCCGCCCTTCAGGAAGAAGAAGCCCACCACGACCCAGAACAGGCCGAAGAAGCCGAACACGGTGCCCAGGTAGATGCTGTGGTCCCCGCCCACGGAGAACAGGTACATGCACAGGGAGGTGAAGATCTGGGTGAAGCCGCCGAAGAAGATGGCGATGTAACCCAGGGTGCGGGTGAGCTTCTCATGGTCGGCGCCCTTCACGCCCACGCCGAGCTGCTCCAGGCCAAAACACATGACGGTGGCAAAGAGGCCAAACAGGCCGATGGCTTCGGGATTGACTGCAAGCATTGGAAAATCCTCCTTTGATGAAATGGGTTGTGAAACCGATCAACTGCCAACAAAGTACAGGAAAACCGCGCAAAGGTCAACCTATTGTCAATATACAAAAAGAAAGAAAACATTACTTCACGGACGCGACGGAAATCCTGTAAAATAAGATAGGAAAGGTCGGAAAACCGCCGAAAACCCCCGGAATGGCGGAAAACCTGCGCTTGCAATCTGGGAAAAACAGGAAGCCAAAGGCCCCCTGTCCAAAAGAAAATGAAGGACGTGATAAAAAAACTTGCTGGAACCTCCCGCCACGGGAGCCCAGCAAGGTAAATTCTGCATAAAATAGGATGCCTTCTCGCAAAATCCCGGCGGCCCGCCCGGGGGGCAGGCGGGGTGGGAGAATGCAGGATTCTCTTTCGTCAAAATCACCAGTTTCCCCGGAAAAGCCGGGGGAAAGCTGTGCCTTCCGCCAGGTCAGCCCGGCAGGCAGGCCAGGGGGTCCAGCAGCTCCCCCTGCCACAGGATCTCAAAGTGGCAGTGGGGCCCGGTGGAGCGGCCGGTGGAGCCCACCAGGGCGATGGTCTCCCCCTGGGCCACGGTGTCCCCCGCCTGGACCAGCAGCTGGGAGCAGTGGGCGTAATAGGTCACAAACCCGTTGCCGTGGTCCAGCTTCACCAGGTTGCCATAGGTCCCCTTGGGGCCGGACCAGATCACCGTCCCCCCGGCGGAGGCGGCGATGGGGGTGCCGCTGGCCGCGGCGATGTCGATCCCCCGGTGGCTGCTGGTGGAGCCGAAGATCTCCCGGGTGCCGAAGGGGGAGGTAATCCGCCCCTCCACCGGCCAGCAGAACCGCCCCTGGGCCCCCGCCGCTCCCTGGGCGGTGCCCACGGCGATCTGGGCGGCCACGGGCTGGGTGAGGCGGTTGACGGACATGGTCTCCCGGGCGGTCTCCTCCCCCTGGGTGCGGGTGACCCGGTCGGTGCGCTCCTCCAGGCCGGGGGAGCCCTCCTGGAGCAGGGCGGTCTCCCCCGCCAGGAGGGTGGGGTCCTCCACCGTCTCCTGGGGGGCCTCCACCGGCTGGGTGTAGGTGACCTCCTCCACGGTGACCACCGGGAGGACGGGGTCCTCCCCGGGGGGCAGGGCCGCCCCCTCCCAGGGGACCCAGGGGGCCAGGGCGGCGGCGGCCGCCTCCACCTGGTCCCAGGACTGGGCCAGCCGGGCCTGGAGGGCCTCCGCCGAGAGGACCTCCGCCCCGGCGGGGAGGTAGACGTCCTCCACCGCCACTTCCGCCCCCAGCTGGGCGGAGACGGTGAAGGGGGTGTCGTAGGCCCCCTTGCGCCCCTCCAGGGCGGCCAGGACGGCCTCCCGGCTGGCGCAGGCCCCCACGGGGATGCCCTCCACCGTGAGGACCCAGGCCGCCTGGACCTGGTCCACCGTCTCCATGAGGCTGGCGGTGAGCTGGTCGGGGTCCTGGAGGTCCTTCTTCGGGGCGATGGTCAGGGCCACCGTGGTCTCCTGGGGATAGGCATAGTCCTGGCGGAGGATGTGGGAGACCCGATCCTCCACCTGGGCCACGGCGGCGGCGTAGGTCTCCTCCCGGGGGACGTAGGCCAGGGGCCGCTCCCCCCCGTCGGACACCGCGTAGCACAACGTGCAGGTGGACACCACCGCCGCCCCCGCCGCGGTGAGGGCGGTGAGCCCCGCCAGCAGCCAGGCGATGCGCCGCTTCCGCCGCCGGCGGCTGTCCCAGGGGACGGTGGGCAGGCCCTCCCCGGCCCGGGGAGGTTGGAATGTAGGGGACAAGGGATATCCCTCCTCTCTGGATTTGGAAAAAGAAACCAAAACAGTAACAAATTGGTTACGAAACTATGATACGAGCCCCCGCCCGCCCCCGTCAAGGGGTGCAGAAGGGGAGGTTTTGCCGCCTTTGGCCCCTTCCGGGGGAAGGGGGTCGAGGGGGTGGAAAAAATTTTCCCCCGCCGCCCCCGTCCCGGGAAAAAACTCCCCGGGAAACCCTTTACAGAGGGTATTTTCCAGAGTATACTATGTGCAAAAACCGCGGCGGGGGCCCCGGCCCCCGTCCGCCTGGAAAGAGGGAGGAATCCCATGTACGCCCCATTTGCCCGGACCCTGTCCCGGCTGCGCCATGAGAAGGGGGTCAGCCAGCGCCAGGCCGCCCAGGCCCTGGGGGTCTCCCAGGCCCTGCTGTCCCACTATGAAAACGGCATCCGGGAACCCGGCCTGGCCTTCGTGGTCCGGGCCTGTGACTACTATCAGGTGTCGGCGGACGATCTCCTGGGCCGCCAGGGGGAGGGCCGCCGCCCCGCCCCCGCCCCGGAGGAGGAGGCCGCCGCCTTCCTGGCCGACCTCTGCCGGGAGCTGTGCCGCCGCAGCCCGGAGCAGGAGACCCTCCTCCGCTGCCTGGCCGGGGAGCTGGCCCAGCCGGAGGACCCCAAGAAATCCCGGGCCGTGAAAGCCTAAGGAGGACATTGAATAGTAATGATAGACCAGAGTAAAATTAGAAACTTCTCGATTATCGCCCACATCGACCATGGGAAATCCCTCCCCAGCCAGGGCTGACGCCCTGCCTGGGGGCCCCTTTATTTGATTTTAGCTCCGCCGAAATGAATTCGGCTTCGCCAAGGGTTTGCCTGCGGCAAACCGCTTGGACGGCGCACCTGCCTCCCCAGCCAGGGCTGACGCCCTGTCTGAGGGCCCCTTTATTTGATTTTAGCTCCGCCGAAGTGAATTCGGCTGCGCCAAGGGTTTGCTTCGCAAACCGCTTGGACGGCGCACTCGCGCCGAGGTGGATTTCCCCGAAGGAGGACATTGAATAGAATGATAGACCAAAGTAAGATTAGAAACTTCTCGATTATTGCCCACATCGACCATGGGAAATCCACCCTGGCCGACCGTCTGCTGGAGCTCTGCCACGCGGTGCCCGAGCGGGAGATGGAGAACCAGCTCCTGGACAACATGGACCTGGAGCGGGAGCGGGGCATCACCATCAAGGCCCGGGCGGTGACCATCCAGTATGATGCCCTGGACGGCCAGAGCTATACCCTGAACCTCATCGACACCCCGGGCCACGTGGACTTCAACTACGAGGTCTCCCGCTCCCTGGCCGCCTGCGAGGGGGCTATCCTGGTGGTGGACGCCTCCCAGGGGGTGGAGGCCCAGACCCTGGCCAACACCTACCTGGCCATGGAGCACGACCTGGAGATCCGCCCGGTGATCAACAAGATCGACCTCCCCGCCGCCAACCCCGCCCTGGCCAAGGAGGAGGTGGAGAACGTCATCGGCCTGGACGCCGCCGAGGCCCCGGAGATCTCCGCCAAGATGGGCACCAACATCCAGGCGGTGCTGGAGGACATCGTCCACCACGTCCCCGCCCCCCAGGGGGACCCCAAGGCCCCCTTCAAGGCCCTGATCTTTGACAGCCAGTACGACGCCTACCGGGGGGTGGTGGTCTATTTCCGGGTGATGGAGGGCACCCTCACCCTGGACCAGCGGGTGAGGATGATGGCCTCCGGCGCGGAGTACGGCCTGGTGGAGATCGGCCACCTCCTGCCCACCAAGCTGGAGCCCTGTAAGAGCCTGTCCGCCGGGGAGGTGGGCTACCTCACCGCCTCCATCAAAAACGTGAAGGACACCCAGGTGGGCGACACCATCACCACCGTGGACCACCCCGCCGCCGAGCCCCTCCCCGGCTACCGCCCCGCCCGGAGCATGGTCTATTGCGGCATCTACACCGAGGACGGCTCCAAGTACCCCGACCTCCGGGACGCGTTGGAGAAACTCCAGCTCAACGACGCCTCCCTCACCTTCGAGCCGGAGACCTCCGCCGCCCTGGGCTTCGGCTTCCGCTGCGGCTTTTTGGGGATGCTCCATATGGAGATCATCCAGGAGCGGCTGGAGCGGGAGTTTGACTTGGACCTCATCACCACCCTGCCCAACGTCATCTACGAGGTCACCAAGACCGACGGCACCGAGGTCCGGGTGGACAACCCCCACAACTACCCCGACCCCTCGGTGATCGCCGAGCAGCGGGAGCCCTTCGTGAAGGTGTCCATCATCTCCCCCCCGGACTATGTGGGCAACATCATGCCCATGTGCCAGGAGCGCCGGGGGGAGTTCAAGGACATGCAGTACCTGGACACCAACCTGGTGGAGATCCACTACCACATGCCCCTCAACGAGATCATCTACGACTTTTTCGATGCCCTCAAGGCCCGCACCAAGGGGTATGCCTCCCTGGACTATGAGTTTTTGGACTACCGCCCCTCGGACCTGGTGAAGGTGGACCTCCTCCTCAACGGGGAGCAGGTGGACGCCCTGTCCTTCATCGTCCACCGGGAGAAGGCCTATGCCCGGGCCCGGAAGATCTGCGAAAAGCTCAAGGAGAACATCCCCCGGCAGCTCTTCGAGGTCCCCGTCCAGGCGGCCATCGGCGGCAAGATCATCGCCCGGGAGACCGTCAAGGCCATGCGCAAGGACGTGCTGGCCAAGTGCTACGGCGGCGACATCAGCCGGAAGAAGAAGCTCCTGGAAAAGCAGAAAGAGGGCAAAAAGAAGATGCGCACCCTGGGCACCGTGCAGCTGCCCACGGAGGCCTTCATGGCTGTTCTCAAGCTGGACGAGTGAGGGCTGCACGGATATGATTCGATATCGCCCGCTGTGGGAGACCATGGCCAAGCAAAAGGTAACCACCTATACCTTGCGGGTCAAGCATGGCATGAGCCATGCTACTGTGCAGCGCCTGCAGCGGGACATGCCGGTGTCCACCCACACCCTGAACAAGCTGTGCGAGATTTTGCACTGCTCCCTGGACACCGTGGCGGAGTATGTGCCGGACCTGGAGAAAACATAGCACAACCCTGGTGCAGCGCCTGTGAACATCACAGGCGCTGCTTTTTCTTGTTTTTCAGCGAAAAATTGAAGAAAAATAGTGGAGAAATATCAGAAAACATGATAAAATTCTAATAGAAAAATAAAGCGTGCTGGTTTCGCCAAATCTCTCCCCCTGGAACAGGGTATCCTGTTCGGGAAAGGGGGAAGGACGATGGGGCGTACCAATGAGGACACGGACAGCAAACGGGAGGTGGAGGCCATGTTGTCTACCGCGAAACAGCTTCTCCGAGAGGATTCCCTTGCTGCGGAGATGCGGGAATATATCGCAGCCCTGAAAGATCAGGAGAAAAAAGCCCCGGATGAGACCCGGCTGGAGGCCATCGCAGCCCTCCAGCGCATGGGCCTTCTTACAGAGAACGGCGAGCGGAAAGAGAAAATTGTGTCTTGGGAGTAAAAGACCATGTATCAAAATCTTCCCAACTTAGTCCTGGGGTTTCATGGATGTCATAAGGACGTCTTTGCCAACGTGATCCAACGGGGCGGGGCGCTGAAGGCCAGCGACAACGCCTACGATTGGCTGGGCAACGGCATCTACTTTTGGGAGCAAAACTATGCCCGGGCTTATGAGTGGGCCCAGCAGCGCAACGGCAAAGAGAACGCGGCTGTGATTGGCGCGGTGATCGATTTGGGGCACTGTCTGAATCTGACCGACAGTGCTGCCTCAGATATCCTGCGCATGGGGTACAGCCTGTTGAAGCTCCATTGTGAACAGGCAGGGAAGGAACTGCCCCGGAACCGGTCGTCGAAACAGTCCAAAGATATCCTGCTCCGGGATTTGGACTGCGCAGTGATCCAGCAGATCCACGATTACCTGCGACAGCGGGGCGGGCGAGAGTATGATTCCGTCCGGGGAATCTTTACGGAAGGGGACCCTCCTTACCCCGGGGCAGCCTTCCAGGAACGCACCCACGTGCAGTTGTGTATCTGCAATCCCAACTGCATCAAAGGCTATT
>DXDK01000014.1 GCA_019115545.1 Candidatus Evtepia faecavium | reverse complement strand
CCCCTGGGGCCCGCCGATGACGAAGCGGCCGGTGGGGTTGACGTAGATCTTGGTGTTCTCGTCCATCAGCTGGGCCGGCACGGTGGGGCGGATGACCTGGTCGATCATGTCCTTGCGGATCTGCTCCAGGGTGACGTCGGGGCTGTGCTGGGTGGAGAGGACCACCGTGTCCACCCGGATGGGCTGGTGGTGCTCGTCATACTCCACGGTGACCTGGGTCTTGCCGTCGGGGCGGAGATAGGTCAGGGTGCCGTCCTTGCGCACCTGGGTGAGGCGGCGGGCCATCTTGTGGGCCAGGGAGATGGCCAGGGGCATTAGCTCCGGGGTCTCGTCGCAGGCATAGCCGAACATCATGCCCTGGTCCCCGGCGCCGTTGTCCAGCTGGCTGTCGCCGTCCTCCTTGGCCTCCAGGGACTTGTCCACCCCCAGGGCGATGTCGGCGCTCTGCTCGTCGATGTTGGTGATGATGCCGCAGGTGTCGCAGTCAAAGCCATACTTGGCCCGGTCATAGCCGATGCCCCGGATGACCTCCCGGGCGATCTTGGGGATGTCCACGTAGCAGTGGGTGCTGATCTCCCCCATGATGTGGATCAGGCCCGTAGAGGCAGTGGTCTCGCAGGCCACCCGGCCCAGGGGGTCCTGGGCCAGGATGGCGTCCAGGACGGCGTCGGAGATCTGGTCGCAGATCTTATCGGGATGCCCTTCGGTGACGGACTCAGAGGTAAAGAAACGATGGCTCATTGGTGTGTTCCTCCTAGATAAAGTGTGTATGCCCTGTTGGCATGGGTTTGTTTTATAGTCTATACTGGGTACGACCCCAGCCAAAAACATTGTCTCGGGGCGCGCCGCTCGAAAGGCCTCACGCCTTCCAGCTGTTGAGGTAGGCCTCCTGCTCCGGGGTGAGGGTGTCGATCCCCAGCCCCAGGGCGGCCAGCTTGGCCTGGCCGATCTGCTCGTCGATCTCCCCGGGGACGGGGTAGACCTTCTTCTCCAGCCCGGTCTGCTTGGAGATCCACTCGGCGGCCAGGGCCTGGACGGCGAAGGACATGTCCATGATCTCCGCCGGGTGGCCGTTGCCCGCGGCCAGGTTCACCAGCCGGCCCTCGGCCAGCACGTTGAGGGTGCGGCCGTTGGGGAGGGTGTAGCCCACGATGTTCTCCCGCCGGGGCTCGGCCTTCACCGCCATCTCCCGGAGGGCGGCCACCGCCACCTCGCAGTCGAAGTGGCCGGCGTTGGCCAGCAGGACGTTGTCCTTCATCACCGCAAAGTGCCGGGGGACGATGACGTCCTTGCACCCGGTGACGGTGACGAAGATGTCCCCCAGGGGGGCGGCCTGGTCCATGGGCATCACCCGGAAGCCGTTCATGGTGGCGTCCAGGGCCTTGAAGGGGTCAATCTCCGTGACGATCACGTTGGCCCCCATGCCGGCGGCCCGCATGGCCACCCCCTTGCCGCACCAGCCGTAGCCGGCCACCACCACGGTCTTGCCGGCCACCACCAGGTTGGTGGTGTGCATGATGCCGTCCCAGGCGGACTGGCCGGTGCCGTACTTGTTGTCGTAGTAGTGCTTGGCCTTGGCGTCGTTCACCGCCACCATGGGGCAGGGGAGGATCCCCTCCCGCTCCCGGGCTTTCAGGCGGAGGATGCCGGTGGTGGTCTCCTCACACCCGCCCAGCAGGCAGTCGGCGTATTCCTTGCACTTGCCCCCCAGCAGGTCGATGAGGTCCCCCCCGTCGTCGATGACGATGTGGGGGTGGCACTTGAGGGTCTCGGTGAGCAGGTCCTCGTACCCCTGGGCGTCCACCCCGTGGATGCCGAAGGTCTCCACCCCCATGCTGGCCAGGCCGGCGGCCACGTCGTCCTGGGTGGACAGGGGGTTGGACCCGGTGAGATAGACCTGGGCGCCTCCCTGCTGGAGGACGTAGCCCAGGTTGGCCGTCTTGGCCTCCAGGTGGACGGACACCGCCACCCGCAGGCCCTGGAAGGGCTTTTCCTGCAAGAACCGGGCCTCGATCTGGGACAGGGCGGGCATGAAGTCCCGCACCCACTGGATCTTTCTCCGGCCGGACTCGGCCAGAGCCATGTCTTTGACGATACTCATAGCGTTCTTCCTTTTCTCCTCTTCCGTGCCCGGGAAGGCCGCGGGCACGCCTGGTAAGGGCCGGCTTACAAAAAAGGCTTCCCGAAGGAAGCCCTAGTCGCAGCACGCGGCGCCTTCCTTATCGCTGTTAGCGGAACCACCTTGCCACCGGAGGGGGCAGGTTGGTGTGGGGTCATGAAGCTAACTCTCTCGCCCACTCTTGATAATGCGCTCCTATTCAGTTCACGCGAAAAAACAATACACCGTATTATACACCATTCCCCGGAAAAGGCAAGGCATTTTTCTTAATTTTTAAACTTTTTCAAAAGAATGGCAAATGTTCACAGTTTGGACTGGACTTCCCAGGGGAAAGCGGGTAAAATAGGACCACTGACTGCATTCCATTCCCAACCGATTTGAAGGAGGTCGTTTCCTTGCGCGCCCTGCAACAGTGGCTGGATCGTTTCTGTATCAAGCACCCCCGCCTGGGCATCCCCGGGCTCATGCGGTATATCATCATCGGCAACGTGCTGGTCTACCTGCTGAACCTCTTCGGCACCAACGGCTACCCCGTTGCCTCCGCCCTGCTGAGCTTCAACACCGCCGCCATCCTCCAGGGGGAGGTGTGGCGGATCATCACCTTTATCTTCGTCCCCACCGGCAGCAGCAACATTTTCTTCTTTGTCCTCACCCTCTACTTCTACTACTTCATCGGCACCGCCCTGGAGCGGGAGTGGGGGGCCAACAAGTTCACCGTCTTCTATTTCTTCGGGGTGATTTTGAACATCCTTCTGGGCTTCCTGGTGGGCACGGCCTCCATGTACTATGTGAACATGTCCATGTTCTTCGCCTTTGCCACCCTGTATCCCAACCTGCAGTTCCTGCTGTTCTTCATCATCCCCGTAAAGGCCAAGTGGCTGGCGTGGATCGACGGGGCCTACTTCGCCATCGCCGTGCTCCAGTACCTCTTCGGCGGCCACCCCCTGCTGGCCCTGGTGCCCATCGTGGCCATCCTCAACTACCTGCTCTTCTTCGCCTCGGACCTGGGCAGCCAGGTCTCCTACTGGCGGGGCCGGGCCAAGAGCAAGGTGCGCCAGCAGCAGTATAAAAACGCCTGGCAGCGCCCCGGCTCCGGGCCCAAGGTGGTGAACTTCCACGACGCCAAGACCCAGACCAAGGAGCGCTACCTCCACAAGTGCGCCGTGTGCGGCAAGACCGACGTCAGCGACCCCCAGATGGAGTTCCGGTACTGCTCCAAGTGCAACGGGTACTACTGCTACTGCGCCGACCACATCAACAGCCACATCCACATCCAATAACCCATTCCCCAGGGCGTCCCCCATGCGGGCGCCCTGGAACCTTTCCCAAGGAGGCAATGACCTATGACCGATCAAGAACTGGTGGAGCTGGCCTTCACCATGCTGGAGCGTTCCTACGTCCCCTACTCCCACTTCCCCGTGGGGGCCGCCCTGGAGGGGGCGGACGGCACCGTCTACACCGGCTGCAACGTGGAGAACGCCGCCTACGGCTCCGCCATCTGCGCCGAGCGCACCGCCCTGGTCAAGGCGGTGAGCGAGGGCTGCCGCGCCTTCACCCGCCTGGCGGTGGTGGGCAACAGCGCCGACTACTGCTGGCCCTGCGGGGCCTGCCGGCAGATGCTCTATGAATTCGCCCCGGACCTGGAGGTCCTGGTGGCCCGGAAGGACCACCAGTTCGTGAAGTACACCCTCCGCCAGCTCCTCCCCGGGGGCTTCGGGCCGGAGTCCCTGGCCTGAGTCTGTCCGCACGTTCCGGGCGCCCCGGCCAGGGGCTCCCTTCCTAGCATCCCACACCATGGCAGCAAGGAGGTTTTGACCATGGATCTGCAAACCTACCTGGCCCGGATGAACTCCGGCCAGCCCATCGAGGGGGGCGGCGAGCTCCACCAGTTCATGCGGGGCCTCAACGAGGAGGCCATGCGCCTGACCTGTGACCTCAACGGCACCTTTCACACCCAGGAGGAGATCCGGGCCATCTTCTCCCAGCTCATCGGCAAGCCGGTGGACAAGTCCTTCCGCCTCTTTCCCCCCTTCTACACCAACTGCGGGAAGAACACCACCGTGGGCAAGGGGGTGTTCATCAACACCGGCTGCCACTTCCAGGACCAGGGGGGCATCACCCTGGGGGACGGGACCTTTCTGGGCAACAACGTGGTCCTCACCACCATGAACCACGACTTTGACCCCCAGCGGCGGGCCACCACCTACCCCGCCCCCATCGTCATCGGGAAGAACGTGTGGATCGCCTCCAGCGTCACCGTGGTCCCCGGGGTCACCATCGGGGACGGGGCCATCGTGGCCGCCGGGGCCGTGGTCACCCGGGACGTGCCCCCCAACACTATTGTGGCAGGCATCCCCGCCCGGGTGATCCGGGAGATCGACCCGGAGGACCACCACCCCTCCACCCACCGGAACCGGACCTGGTGAGGCCGTTTTTCCACCGATCCACAAAAAGCCATCCCCCCGCCGTGTCCCGGCGGGGGGATGGCTTTTTGCTATTCGTTCTCCGGCGCCGCCAGGCCCAGGGCGTCCTGGGCGGTCAGGCGCTGGTGGTCCCGGTAGGAGAGCATCTCTCCCCCGGCGGTGATCATCACCGTCTCCACCCCCTCCACCTGGGAGAGGGTGAGGACCACGCTGTAGTCGGCCAGGGTGAGGTCCACCCCGGACAGGCCTCCGTAGCCGCTGGAGAAGTCCACGGTGAGCAGGCCGTTGTTCAGGGTCCACTTCCGCAGGCTCACCCCCTGGGGGATGGCGGAGGTGAGGGTCTCCTCCTGGGGCTGGGCCAGCACCAGGTCCAGCAGCTGCTCCACCGGGTCGCCCTGGGGATCCAGGGTGTGGCGCTCCCCCACCAGGGCTCCCTGGCCCCCGGCGGAGTCCACCGCGGCCAGGTTGCGGTAATAGACCTGATACGCCCTGCCCCCGGTCTCCCCGCCGCAGCCGGACAGGAGGGCCCCCGCCAGGGCCGCCAGGAGCAGGAGGGAAAGGATACGTTTCATGCCGGCTCCCCTCCTTCCCCCACCCGGAAGGTGACGGTGAACAGGGTCCCCCCGCCCTCCCGGGGGGCCACGGCGATCTCTCCCCCGTGGCGGCGCACCGCGTCCCGGGCGATGGACAGCCCCAGGCCGGTGCCCCCCGCGGCCCGGGAGCGGGCCTTGTCCACCCGGTAGAAGCGCTGGAAGATCTTGGGCATGTCCTCGGGGGGGATGCCCACCCCGGTGTCCGCCACCTCCAGGCGGACCCGGTCCCCCACCCGGCGGGTGGTGACCCACACCCGCCCTTGGGGGGTGTTGTACTTGATGGCGTTCTCCATGAGGTTGCGGAGGATCTGCATGGTGTCCTCCTGGTTGCAGAGGATGGCGCACCCCGGCTCCAGGTCGGTCTCCAGGGTGACCTCCGCGCTCTCGGCCAGGGGGAGGAGGAGGCGGGCCGCCTTCCCCACCTGGGCGTTGAGGTCCACCGCCTCCTGGAGCACGGTCCGCCCCTCGTCCAGGCGGTTGAGCTCCAGCAGCTCCTGGCTGATGCGGATGAGCCGGTCAGTGGCCTCCCCGATGTCGGCGACGAACTCCCGGGCGGTGGCCTTGTCGATGTTCTCATCCTGGAGGATGGAGTCGGTGAGCAGGCGGATGGAGGCCAGGGGGGTCTTCAGCTCGTGGGAGGCGTCGGAGACGAACCGCCGCCGCTCCTCCTCGGTGACCTGGAGGCGGCCGGTGAGCTGGTTGAACTCCTCCGCCAGCTGGGACAGCTCGTCGTGGCCGGGCAGGGCGATGCGGTGGGTGTACTCCCCCGCCCGCACGGTGCGGATGCCCCCCAGCAGGGTGTTCACCCGCCGGGAGAGGAAGGCGGAAAAGGCCCAGAACAGCACCAGCACCGCCAGGCACACCACCACGGAGATCAGCCGCAGGTTCCGCTGCAGCTCCACCAGCAGGGTCCCCTGACCGCTGTCCTCCTCATAGAGGTACACCGCCCCGGCCACCTGGTTGCGGTCCATCACCGGGGTGGCAAAGCGGCTGTAGATCACCCCCCCGGCATAGCGGGAGGAGAAGGCGTCGTTGCCCTCCAGGGCGGAGACCACCTCCCCCTGGAGCAGGTACCGCCCCACGGCGGTGGCCTCCCCCGTGTCGTAGAGGACCAGGCCGGCCTCGTCGGTGACCACCAGGCGCTGGACCTCCAGGTCCTCCAGCTGGTCCACCGCCTGGGCCACCGCCTCGGGGGTGAGGTCGTCGGCGGTGACCAGGGTGTTGGTCACCAGGGCAGCCTGGTTGGTGAGGGCGGTCTGCTTGGCCCGGAAGATCAGGTTCTGGTTCATCAGCAGGGGGTAGGTGTTCATCAGCACCAGCAGCACCCCGATGATGCAGACATATCCCAAGGCCAGCCGGGTCTGGAGGGAGCGGGGCAGCCGCCGCCGCCACTGCTCCCCCAGGCGGGCCAGGGGGGAGGTTTTCTCAGTTCCCGTGGAAATAGTACCCCACCCCCCACTTGGTGCACAGCAGTGTGGGGTTAGCCGGATCCCCCTCCACTTTCTCCCGGATGCGGCGGATGTGGACATCCACCGTCCGGTACTCTCCGGTGTACTCGTACCCCCACACCAGGTTCAGCAGCTGCTCCCGGCTGTACACCCGGTTGGGGTGGCGCATGAGCAGCTCCAGCAGGTCAAACTCCCGGGCGGTGAGCTCCACCGGCGCCCCGTCCTTCCAGGTGGTGCGGCTGGCGCTGTCCAGGGTGAGGCCCCCCAGGGAGATCCGGTCGCGCTCCTCCTGCTTTTTCTGGGCGGTGCCCGCCCGGCGGAGCAGGGCCTTCACCCGGGCCTTGACCTCCAGGATGTTGAAGGGTTTGGTGACGTAGTCGTCCGCCCCGTACTCAAAGCCCAGAAGCTTGTCGGTGTCCTCCCCCCGGGCGGTGAGCATGATGATGGGCACCGAGGAAAAGGAGCGGATCTCCATGCAGGCCTGCAGGCCGTCCACCTGGGGCATCATCAGGTCCAGGATGATGAGGTCATAGTCGTTGGCCCGGGCCATGTCCACCGCCTGGCGGCCGTCATAGCCCACGTCCACGGTGTACCCCTCGTTCTCCAGGTTGAAGCGGATGCCTTTCACCATGACCTTTTCGTCGTCAACCACCAGGATCCGTGCCATGGTCTCCTCCTTCCTCCGCCGTGCCGACGGTGACATAGGGCCGAAGCTGGGATAGGATGCCCTCGCCGATGCCCTTGACGTCCAACAGTTCCTCCACGGAGGTGAAGCCCCCGTGGGCCGCCCGCCAGTCCAGGATGTCCTGGGCCCGGCTCTCCCCGATGTTGGGCAGGCGGGTCAGGTCGGAGAGGGTGGCGGTGTTCAGGTCCAGCACCTCCCCCTCCAGCATCCCGGGGGCCGCCGGTTCGGGGACCTCCTGGACGGTCTCCGGGGTGCCGGTGCCGGTGAAGGTCACCGCCTCCCCCGGGGCCAGGAAGAACCACAGGAGGGTCCCCGCCGCAAACAGGGCGGTAAAGAGGAGGACCCACTTTTCCAAAGGTGTAATTTTCACCAAATTTTTCGCCATTGTTCCCCTCCCCCGTTGCGTCTTGTGGCTGGCTCTGTTATGATTAGTCCAACAGCTTTGTCGTTTTCTCTCCCGCCGGGGCGCTCCCGGGGGAAGTTATCACTATTATAACACGGGATGTGGATGTTTCCTATGAAAAAAACGCTGATTCGCGGACTTTCTCTGCTTCTGACCCTGGCCTTGATGACGGGCCTGCTGGTTCCCTTCTCCTCCGCCGTGGAATACGACGGGGTGGGGGACTTCACCATCGACGCCACCGCCGCCCTGCTCATCGACCTGGACACCGAGCAGGTTCTCTACGAGCACAACGCCGACGAGCAGCGTTATCCCGCCAGCATCACCAAAATCATGACCGCCCTGCTCACCCTGGAGGCCGTGGGCCGGGGGGAGCTGGACCTGAACACCGAGGTCACCGTGGACGCTGCCGCCCTGGCGGACATCACCGAGGACTCCTCCACCGCCGGCCTCATGGCGGGGGAGAAGATCACCGTGCGCAACCTCCTCTACTGCCTGCTGCTGGCCTCCGCCAACGAGGCGGCCAACATCCTGGCCATGACCGTGGCGGGGGACATCCCCTCCTTCGTGGAGCGGATGAACCAGCGGGCCCAGGAGCTGGGGATGGGCGGCACCCACTTCGTCAACCCCCACGGCCTGCACAACGACGACCACTACACCACCGCCCGGGACATCTTCAAGATGGCCAAGGAGGCCATGACCCACGCCGCCTTCCGGGAGATCGTCTCCACCGGGACGTACACCGTCCCCGCCACCAACCTCTCCCCCGCCCGGGCCCTGTACAACACCAACGCCCTGCTCACTTCCGCCTTCTATCCGGGGTACACCTACAGCGGCACCATCGGCATCAAGACCGGCAGCACCGGCCAGGCGGGGTACTGCGTCACCGCCGCCGTGGAGCACGGGGGGCACACCTTCGTCTCCGTGGTCCTGGGGGCCCAGAACCCCATCGGCAACAACGGCAAGCCCCAGCGCAAGCAGTTCTCCGAGACGGAGCGGATGCTGGACTGGGCCTTTGAGAATTTCTCCGCCGCCACCCTGCTCAACGAGGAGACCTATCTCCAGGAGATCTCCGTCCGCTTCTCCTCCCAGGCCACCCATGTGGTCCTCCGGCCCACCCAGTCGGTGAAGGCCATGGTCCCCGGCACCTATGACCCCGACCGGCTGGAACTGCGGCTGAACCTCCGCAGCGAGGTGGCCTCCGCCCCCATTCAGGCGGGGGACGTGCTGGGCACCGTCACGGTGATCTACGCCGGCCGGGAATACGGCACCGTGGACATGGCGGCGGTGACCGACGTGTCCTTCTCCCCCTTCATGGCCTTCGTCACCAGCGTGAACACCGTGCTGGGGAACATCTTCGTGCGCCTGCTCCTCCTGATCGCCCTGGCCCTGTTCGTGGTGGGTATCATCCGCCGCTACCGGGAGCGCACCAAGGAGGAGCGCCGGGCCCGGCGCCAGGCCAAGCTGGAGGCCAAGATGGCCTTCCGCCAGAAGGAAGCCGAGGCCCGCCAGCAGGACGAGGCCCTGGCCCGCCAGGAGAAGGCCCAGCGGGAGCAGCGCCGGAAGGAGGAGCTCCTCCTCCGCCAGCAGCAGGCCCAGGAGCGCCAGGCCAAGCGGGCCCAGGAGGCCCAGGAGCGCCAGATCAAGCGGGAGCAGGAGCGCCTGCAGCGAGAGGAGCGCCAGCGGCAGCTCCAGGCCGAGCGCCAGGCCCGCCAGAAAGAGCGGGAGGAGCGCCTGGCCCAGGAGCGGGCCCAGCGCCAGCGGGAGCGTGAGGAACGCCAGCGGCAGCTGGAGCGGGAGCGCCGCCAGCGGGAAGAGGAACGCCAGCGACGGGAGGCCGAGCGCCGCCGCCGGGAGGAGCAGGAACGCCGCCGCCGGCAGGAGGCCGAGGCCCGTCGCCGCCGCCAGGAGCAGGAGGAGCGCCAGCGCCAGCAGCGCCGCCGCCAGGAACAGGCCGACCGGGAGCGCCGCCGCCGGGAGGAATGGGAGCGCCGGGCCCGCCAGGCCGGCCAGGATCCCCGGTCCTATCGCCAGGCCCCGCCCCGGCGGGAGCCTCCGGATCGCCGTCCCCGGGACCGGCGGTGAGGGCGCCCTTCCCCCCTGATATCCACGTCATTCCATCCACCCAGCAGCCGCGCCTCCGGGCGCAAGGAGGTCACTATGGATCAGAATATCAAAACTTTGCAGCAGTGGATCGACGAGAGCAACAGCATCGTCTTCTTCGGCGGGGCCGGGGTGAGCACGGAGTCCGGCATCCCGGACTTCCGCAGCGTGGACGGGCTGTATAACCAGTCCTACGCCTATCCCCCCGAAACCATCCTCAGCCACTCCTTCTTCCTCCAGAACCCGGAGGAGTTCTACCGGTTCTACCGGGAGAAGATGCTCATCCAGGGGGCCAAGCCCAACGCCGCCCACTTAAAACTGGCTGAGCTGGAGCGGGCCGGCAAGCTCAAGGCCGTGGTCACCCAGAACATCGACGGCCTCCACCAGGCCGCCGGGAGCAAGGTGGTCTATGAGCTCCACGGCTCCACCCTGCGCAACTACTGCATGAACTGCAAGAAGAAGTACCCCATCGACTTCCTCCTGGAGACCACCGGCGTGCCCCGCTGCCCGGCCTGCGGCGGCATCGTCCGCCCCGACGTGGTCCTCTACGAGGAGGGGCTGGACGGGGACGTGATCTCCGGGGCGGTCCACGCCATCCAGAAGGCGGACATGCTCATCATCGGGGGGACCTCCCTGGTGGTCTATCCCGCCGCGGGGCTCATCAACTACTACGGCGGGCGCAAGCTGGTGCTCATCAACAAGTCCGTCACCGGCATGGACAGCCGGGCCGACCTGGCCATCCACGCCCCCATCGGGGAGGTCTTCTCCCAGATCACCGTGGGCTGACGCCCCGGGAAGGAGGGTCCCTCTTTGGACATCGAGTTAAACATCCTGGAAAAGTGGATCAACGAGAGCGACAACATCGTCTTTGTCACCGGGAAGGACTTCTCCGCCGAGGCGGGCTTCCCCGACTACCGGGCCATGGACGAAGGGTATCTGGACCGGTACAAGTATCCCCCGGACGAGATCCTCTGCCTCACCTTCCTCCAGCGCAACCCCTTCTACTTCTACCGGTACTACCGGGAGCGCATCCTGCCCTATGTCCTCTCCGCCCAGCCCAGCCCCGCCCACGAGGCTCTGGCCCGGCTGGAGGAGGCCGGCAAGCTGAAGGCCATCCTCACGGTGAACATCGACGGCATCCACCAGGAGGCCGGGAGCAAAAACGTCTTAGAGCTCCAGGGCTCCGTCATGCGCAGCTGGTGCGCCAAGTGCGAGAAGTTCTTGGACTTTTTCTACATCTCCGACAGCCCCACCCACATCCCCTACTGCAACGTAGACATGTGCGGGGACTACGTCCGCCCGGCCATCGTCCTCAAGGAGGAGCCCTATGACCTGACCCTGCTGGGCCAGGCCATGGACTATGCCCGCCAGGCCGACGTGCTCATCATCGACGGCTCGGCCCTCCAGGCGTTTCCGGTGCCCAACCTGATGCAGGCCTACCAGGGCCACAAGCTGGTGCTGGTGAACACCGCCCCCCTGGTGTTCGACGCCCGGGCGGGCATCGTGGTCCGGGGGCATACCTATACGGAGATTTTCCAGGAGATTAAACTGAACCTGTGACGCCTTCTGGGGGGTGCTGCGTACCCTGCGGGTGGTGGAGTTCTTATCCACCTCGGGGCGCAGCGCCCCGGGGGGCCGCCTGCCCGGCGGGGGCCCTGCTTTCTTTATAAGAAAGCAGGGGGAAAGAATCGCAGGGGGTTCCCCCCCTGCACCCCCGAACATAAAACCGCTCGCTGGGGCTCGCTCCCTCTTTTGGGTTGCGTGCCCTCTGACACGGTCTCTTTCTGGCAAAAGTGCACCAGACCAGATTTGGAACCGCCTATTCGGAGAAAAACATTTTACTGGATCTTGCTCTGCAAAAAATCCAGCCAAAGAAAATCCCAAGAAAGAACGTCCCCAAATCAGGGCACATACATGGATTGCAATCAAACGCACTGCCGTCCCGCTGCGCCTCTATCCCAAAAGATGGAGCGAGCGAGTAGCGAGTGGTTTTAAAATCATCCGGGTCCAGGGCGAAGCCCTGGGACTCTTTGCGTCCAGGCTTTCTCCTAGAGAAAGCCTGGATCCCCGCCCCGGACAGGGGCGGGAGACCACGCCGCAGGGTTCAACCTGCGACGGACCCAACGGCACGGCGTCCCGACGCCATCCCCCAGGCATCGAAAAAGGAGCTGACAACTTTGGACTATCGTATGGAACACGACACCATGGGCCAGGTGGCCGTCCCCGCGGACAAGCTGTGGGGGGCCCAGACCCAGCGGAGCTTGGAAAACTTCCCCATCGGGGAGGAGAAGATGCCCCACGACCTCATCCGGGCCTTTGCCATTCTGAAGGAAGCCTGTGCCGCCGCCAACCACCGGCTGGGAAAGCTGGATGACCGGCGGCACGACCTCATCCAGGGGGCCTGCCAGGCCATCCTGGCCGGGGAGCTGGCGGGGAACTTCCCCCTGGCCGTGTGGCAGACGGGCAGCGGCACCCAGACCAACATGAACTGCAACGAGGTCATCGCCCGGTGGGGCAACCTCCAGGCGGGGGAGGCCCTGCTCCACCCCAACGACCACGTGAACCTGTCCCAGAGCTCCAACGACACCTTCCCCACCGCCCTGCACATCGCGGCGGTGACCGCCATCCAAGCGCGCCTCTTCCCCGCCCTGGAGGAGATGACTGCCTGCCTGGCGGACCTGGAGGCGGCCAACCGCGGCGTGGTGAAAACCGGCCGCACCCACCTCCAGGACGCAGTGCCCATCACCTTCGGCCAGGAGATCAGCGGCTGGCGCTCCATGCTGGAGCACAGCCGGGCCATGGTGGCAACTTCCCTGGACGGGCTCTACGAGCTGGCCCTGGGGGGCACCGCCGTGGGCACAGGGCTCAACGCCCCGGCGGGCTTCGACGCAGCCGCCGCCGGGGAGGTGGCCCGGCGCACCGGCCTGCCCTTCCGGGCGGCGGCCAACAAGTTCCACGCCCTCACCGCCAAGGACGCCCTGGTCTTTGCCCACGGGGCCCTGAAGGCCCTGGCGGCGGACCTGATGAAGATCGCCAACGACGTGCGCTGGCTGGCCTCCGGCCCCCGGTGCGGCCTGGGGGAGATCACCATCCCGGAGAACGAGCCCGGCTCCTCCATCATGCCCGGCAAGGTCAACCCCACCCAGTGCGAGGCCCTCACCATGGTGGCCGTCCAGGTGATGGGGAACGACACGGTGATGGGCATCGCCGCCTCCCAGGGGAACTTTGAGCTCAACGTCTACATGCCCGTGCTGGCCCAGGGCTTCCTCCAGTCGGTGCGTCTGCTCTCCGACGCCATGGTGAGTTTCACCCGCCGGTGCCTCACAGGCCTTGCCCCCAACCGGGAGAAGATGGCGGAGAACCTCCACCGCTCCCTGATGACCGTCACCGCCCTCACCCCCATCGTGGGGTATGAGAACGGGGCCAAGATCGCCAAAAAGGCCCACCGGGAGAACATCTCCCTAAAGGAGGCCGCCGTGGCCCTGGGCCTGTTCACCCCCGAGGCCTTTGACGCGGCCTTCCACCCCGAGGAGATGGTCTGAGCCCTCCTCCCACGTTTCCCAGAAAGGATCTGACTTCCCATGGACATCAGCCAAGAATCCCTGGCCCTGCACTACAAGCTCCGGGGCAAGCTGGAGGTGGTCTCCCGCTGCCCCATCCAGACCCAGAAGGACCTCTCCCTGGCCTACACCCCCGGGGTGGCCGCCCCCTGCCTGGAGATCCAGAAGGATCCCGCCCAGTCCTTCCAGCTCACCCGGCGGCAGAACCTGGTGGCCGTCATCACCGACGGCTCCGCCGTGCTGGGTCTGGGGAACATCGGCCCCCTGGCGGGGATGCCGGTGATGGAGGGCAAGTGCGTCCTCTTCAAGGAATTCGCCGGGGTGGACGCCTTCCCCCTGTGCGTAGACACCCAGGACGTGGACGAGATGGTGAAAACCATCGCCCTCATCTCCAAGAGCTTCGGGGGGATCAACCTGGAGGACATCTCCGCCCCCCGGTGCTTCGAGGTGGAGCGCCGGCTGAAAGAAGTCTGCGACATCCCCGTTTTCCACGACGACCAGCACGGCACCGCCGTGGTGATCACCGCCGCTCTCACCAACGCCCTGAAGGTGGTGGGCAAGAAAAAAGAGGACGTGAAAATCGTCCTCAACGGCATCGGGGCCGCCGGCGGGGCGGCCGCCAAGCTGCTGCTGGACCTGGGGTACCGGCACCTCACCCTGTGCGATAAGGACGGCATCCTGGTCCCCGGCACCCCGGGGCAGCCCAGCCACCATGAGGAGCTGGCCGCCCGGACCAATCCGGAAGGGCGCACCGGCACCCTGGCCGACGCCCTGGTGGGGGCCGATGTGTTCATCGGGGTCTCCCGCCCCGGGCTGGTGACGGGGGAGATGGTGGAGTCCATGGCCAAGGACCCCATCCTCCTGGCCATGGCCAACCCCGTGCCGGAGATCATGCCCGACGTGGCCCTGGCCCATGGGGCCGCCGTGGTGGGCACCGGCCGCTCGGACTTCCCCAACCAGATCAACAACGTGCTGGTCTTCCCCGGCCTGTTCAAGGGGGCCCTGTCCTGCGGGGCGGTGCAGATCACCGAGGGGATGAAGTACGCCGCCGCCCAGGCCCTGGCGGACATGGTCCCCCCGGAGGACCTCTCCCCCACCTGCATCCTCCCCTCCCCCCTGAACCGGGCCGCGGCGGACGCCGTGGCCAACGCCGTGGCGGCGGAGGCCCGGAGAACGGGGCACGCCAGGTTTTGAGCGTTTTTTCACAAACACACCACACACCAAAGGCCCCACCGGTACGCCACTGCGTGCCGGTGGGGCCTTTCCTAATTGCCGAATCGGCGCAGGGCGCGCCGCTTTCCCATCACCCTTCCCCCAGCTGCCACTGGGCGCTCTCCCTCTGGAGCTCCACCATGCGGCGGTAGAGGCCGCCCTGCTCCATCAGCTCCGCCGGGGCGCCCTGCTGGGCCACGCGGCCGTCCTCCAGAACCACGATGTGGTCAGCTCCCGCCACGGTGCGCATCCGGTGGGCGATGACCAGCACCGTCTTGCCCTGAAGCAGGCGGGAGAGGGCGGCCTGGACGGCGCTCTCGTTCTCCACGTCCAGGCTGGCAGTGGCCTCGTCCAACAGCACCACCGGCGCATCCTTCAGCAGGGCCCGGGCGATGGAGATCCGCTGCCGCTCCCCGCCGGAGAGGGTGGCGCCGTTCTCCCCGATCACCGTCTGGTAGCCCTGGGGCAGCTTGCGGATGAACGCGTCGCACTGGGCGGCCCTGGCGGCTTCCAGCACCTCCTCGTCGGTAGCGCCCCGGCGGCCCAGGCGGATGTTCTCCATCACCGTATCCCGGAAGAGCACCACGTCCTGGAACACCATGGAGTAGGCCCCCAGGAGGGTCTCCGGGTCCACGGTGGACACGTCTGTCCCCCCCAGGGACACCTTCCCGCCGGTAACGTCCCAGAACCGGGCGGCCAGTTTGCAGGCGGTGGACTTCCCGCCCCCGGAGGGGCCGATGAGGGCGGTGACCTCCCCCTGGCGGGCGGTGAAGCTCACATCCTCCAGCACCCCCGCCCCCTCCCGGTAGGCAAAGGAGACGTGGTCAAAGGTGATGTCGTAGCTGGACGGGTGGAAGTCCGACCGCCCCGTCTGCACCGGTTGCTCCAGGATGGCGCGCATCCGCTGGATCTGCAGCTTGGCGTTGAAGGTGGCAGCGATGTTCTGGAGCACCACCCCCAGGGGATCGTACAGCCGGGCAGCGGCAAAGAGGAAGCCCAGGAAATAGAGGAAGGAGAGCTCCCCGGCCAGCAGCAGCGCCCCGCCGGTGAGCACCGTGGTGGCAAGCCCCAGCCGCAGGAAGGCCTGGGCGGAGCACACAAACACGCC
>DXDK01000082.1 GCA_019115545.1 Candidatus Evtepia faecavium | reverse complement strand
ATCCATGACCTGCCCGAGGAGCAGCAGCGGTGGTACGCCATCAAGATCTTCGAGCGGGACGACAAGGTGCTGGCCCAGCTGGACATCCCCCAGGACACCCTGGCCCACATCGAAGTGGACATCCAGTCCGCTGAGAAGGAGCTGGACGACGATGCGGAGAGCATCATTACCAATGAGCGGTACCTCTACATTGCCTCGATTCTGAAAGGCTGTTACAAAAAGAAGAAAAGCGGAGGTTTAACCATTTCGGATAAAATTGACCGGGTGGTTACCAACCGGATCGCGGCTCTGCCCATTTTCGCCGCAGTGATGATTCTGGTTTACTTCGTCTCCATCACTACGGTAGGTGCCTGGGCTACTGACTGGACCAACGATGGCCTGTTCGGCGACGGCTACCATCTCTTCGGCAACGGCACTGACGAGTACGAAGAGGCCATCACCGCCTATGCCCAGGAGAACCTGTGGACCGACGAGATGGTGACCACCGTGGAGGATGCCGCTGCTGCCGGTGTCATCGGCGCGGAGGACATCCTGGGGGCCATCGAAGAGGCTGACTTTGGTGGCTTTGACGAAGCCTACGGCTCCTATGCTGACGCCCTGGCGGAGGCGGGGTATGACATCTCTGGTTACTACGATGCCGCCATGGAGAATGCCCCGGATACTTCTGAATTCGGAATTTGGGTACCTGGGATTCCCGCCCTAGTGGAGAGCGGCCTCACCGCCATTGGCGCAGCCGACTGGCTCTCCAGTCTGGTGCTGGACGGCATCGTGGCCGGCGTGGGTGCCGTGCTGGGCTTTGTGCCCCAGATGCTGGTGCTGTTCATCTTCCTGGCTTTCTTGGAAGGCTGTGGCTATATGGCCCGAATCGCCTTCATTATGGACCGGATCTTCCGCCGCTTTGGTCTGTCCGGTAAGTCCTTCATCCCCATCCTCATCGGCACCGGCTGCGGTGTGCCCGGGGTTATGGCCTCCCGTACCATTGAAAACGAACGGGACCGCCGAATGACGGCCATGATCACCACCTTCATTCCCTGCAGCGCCAAGATGCCCATCATCGCCCTCATCGCCGCCGCCCTCTTCGGCGGGACCTGGTGGGTGGCACCCAGCGCCTATTTCCTGGGCATCGCCGCCATCATCGTCTCCGGCATCATGCTGAAGAAGACCAAGATGTTCGCCGGCGACCCCGCTCCCTTCGTCATGGAGCTGCCTGCCTACCACCTTCCCACTGTGGGCAGTGTCCTGCGCTCCATGTGGGAGCGTGGCTGGTCCTTCATCAAGCGGGCCGGCACCATCATCCTGCTGGCCACCATCGTGATCTGGGCTGGTTCCACCTTCGGCTATGTGGATGGTGCCTTCACCTTCAGCACCGAGATGGAGCTGGAGAACAGCGTCCTGGGAATCATCGGCGGTGCCATCTGCTGGATTTTCTCCCCCCTTGGCTTTGGCGAGATCAAGGC
Source organism: Candidatus Evtepia faecavium (assembly GCA_019115545.1). Classification (GTDB taxonomy): domain Bacteria; phylum Bacillota; class Clostridia; order Oscillospirales; family Oscillospiraceae; genus Evtepia; species Evtepia faecavium. The sequence goes on along the minus strand of DXDK01000082.1, from coordinate 37,970 downwards.
TACTGTGGCCACGATCATGGGCCTTGTGGCCAAGGAAGAGGTCGTGGGTGTCTTCGGCGTCCTGGACTTCGAAGGTCTGACTCCCCTGGCAGGTTATGCCTTCCTGGCCTTCAACCTGCTGTGTGCTCCCTGCTTTGCCGCCATCGGTGCCATTCGCCGGGAGATGAACTCCGCCAAGTGGACATGGTTTGCCATCGGCTATCAGTGTGGTTTCGCCTATGTGGTGTCTCTGATCATCTATCAGGTGGGTTCCCTGTTCACCGGTAACGTTAACGTGATCGGCCTGATCTTCGCCATCCTCTTCATTGCCCTGATCATCTTCCAGCTGGCCCGGCCTTACAAGGAGTCCGAGACCCTGCTGCTGAAGAACAAGGCCAAGGCCTCGGTGTGACCCGCAGGATACCTTTTGTCATTGAAACGCGATTGGAGGAATTCCCATGCTGAACTTTTTGCAACTAAACGGAGGAACCATTCTCCTCACCGCCGCCCTGGCGGTGGCGGTGGTGGCCATCATCCGCTACCTGATTCTCCAGAAACGGCAGGGCTGCTCCTCCTGCGGCTGCGGCTGTGAGGGGTGCTCCGGTCACTGCCACAGCCATACAAAACCCTGAGAAACCCCAAGACGCGCCGGGTGAGCTTTTCCGCTCACCCGGCGCGTTTTCCTGTCTCCGGGGCGGGAATTGCCATTTCTTTGCCGGACATTCCAATGGCCGCCTTGCAATCCCCCGCCTGGCGGCGTATAATAAAGTATCTGTCTCTGGACAAACCCAACCATCGTCACGCGCCGGCCCAGGCGCGGACAGACAGGAGGAACTAGCATATGGCCACACTGCAAGACTATCTCACCTCCCTTCAGGGGAAGCGAGTGGCTGTGATCGGCATCGGGGTCTCCAACACCCCGCTCATCAAAACCCTGCTGGGGGCGGGGATCTCCGTCACCGCCTGCGACAAAAGTCCCCGGGAGAACTTCGGCTCCCTGGCGGAGGAACTGGAGTCCCTGGGCGCCACCCTTCGCCTGGGGGAGACCTATCTGGACGGGCTGGACCAGGACGTGATCTTCCGCTCCCCGGGCATCCGGCCGGACATCCCCCCCTTCCTGGCCGCCATGGAGAAGGGGAGCGTGCTCACCTCGGAGATGGAGGTCTTTTTCCAGGTCTGCCCCTGCAAGATCATCGCCGTGACCGGCAGCGACGGGAAGACCACCACCACCTCCCTCATCGCGGAGATGCTGAAAAACGCCGGCCGCACCGTCCACGTGGGGGGCAACATCGGCAAGCCCCTCCTCTCCGAGGCGGACGCCATGGGGAAGGACGACGTGGCCGTCCTGGAGCTGTCCTCCTTCCAGCTGATGACCCTCCAGGCCAGCCCGGACATTGCGGTGTTCACCAACCTCTCTCCCAACCACCTGGACGTGCACAAGTCCATGGAGGAGTATGCCCAGGCCAAGGAGAACATCTTCTCTCACCAGGGGCCGGGGGACCTGGCCATCTTCAACCAGGACAACGACCTCACCCGGGAGATGGCCGCCCGGGCCCCGGGCCGGGTGATGCGCTTCAGCCGCCAGGGCCCGGTGGAAGAGGGGACCTATGTGGAGGACGGTATGATCTACGTGGCCCACAACGGCCAGAAGCGGGCCCTCTTTGCCGCAGACCGCATCCTCATCCCCGGCCAGCACAACGTGGAGAACTATTTGGCGGCCATCGCCGCTGTCCAGGGCCTGGTGCCCGACGAGGTGATCCTCCACACCGCCGAGACCTTCCCCGGGGTGGAGCACCGCATCGAGCTGGTGCGCACCAAGGACGGCGTGCGGTACTACAACGACTCCATCGCCTCCAGCCCCACCCGGACCCTCGCCGGCCTGCGGTCCTTCCACCAGAAGGTCATCCTCATCGCCGGGGGGTATGACAAGAAGATCCCCTTCGACGTGCTGGGGAAGGCGGTCCAGGACCACGTAAAGACCCTGGTCCTCACCGGCCACACCGCGGAGAAGATCCGCCAGGCCGTGGTCCAGGCCGAGGGATACCAGGAGGGCCACCCCGCCATCCTCATGGAGGACGACTTCAAGCAGGCGGTGCTGGCCGCCTCCCAGGCGGCCCAGGAGGGGGACGTGGTGATCCTCTCCCCGGCCTGCGCCTCCTTCGACCACTTTAAAAACTTTGCCCAGCGGGGGCAGACGTTTAAGGCCATCGTCAACGAACTGTGAGCAGGGGAGGTCATGCAATGGACATCCGCGAGACCCTGGCCGCTCTGTGCGGCTGCGACGGCCCCGCCGGCCGGGAGGGCCCGGTGGCCGATCTGGCCCGCTCCCTCCTGGCTCCCCTGGTGGACGAGGTCTACCAGGACAAATTCGGCAACGTCATCGGGGTGCGCCGGTGCGGCCGGGAAAACGCCCCCCGGGTGGTGCTGGACGCCCACCTGGACGAGGTGGGCCTGGTGATCACCGGGGCCAAGGAGGGCTTCCTCTCCTTCCGGGCGGTGGGGGGGATCGACCCCAGAATGCTCCCCGACCGGGAGGTGACCATCCTCTCCCAGCCCCCCCGCTTCGGCCTGGTGGCGGTGCTCCCGCCCCACGTGCAGCAGGCAGGGGAGGGGGATAAGAGCCTCCCCCTGTCTGACCTTTGGATCGACGCCGGCCTCACCCAGAAGGAGGGGGAGGCCCTGGTGGGGACCTTTGCCGTGCCCCGGGGTCCCTTCCGCACCCTGCTGGGGGAGCGGGTCTCCGCCAAGGCCCTGGACGACCGGGCGGGCTTTGGCGCCCTGCTGCGGACGGCAGAACTGCTCCAGGGCACGGATCTGGACGTGGACCTCTACTTCATGGGCAGCTGCCGGGAGGAGGTCAACGGCAGCGGGGCCCTCACCGGGGCCTTTGCCCTGGCCCCCCACTGCTTCGTGGCGGTGGACGTCACCCACGCCCGCACCCCGGACGGCCCCAAGGAGGGGACCTTCCCGGCAGGGGAGGGCACCGTCATCGGCATCGGCCCCAACATCACCCGCTGGATGAGCCAGCGGCTCATCGCCAAGGCGGAGGGCCACAGCATTCCCTGGGCCCCCGAGGTGATGACCGGCCACAGCGGCACCAACGCCTGGCGGGTCCAGACCGCCCGGGAGGGGATCGCCACCGCCGTGGTCTCCCTCCCCCTGAAATACATGCACAGCCCGGTGGAGACCCTGGACCTCACGGACCTGGAGGCCACGGCCTCCCTGCTGGCGGCTTTCGTGCAAGACCTGTCCGCGGAAGGAGGGACCTTCCTTGCTGATTGACACCCTGAAAACCCTCTGCGCCCTTCCCGGCGTCTCCAGCCGGGAGGATGCGGTGCGGGATTACCTCCGGGACCTGGCCGCCCCCCACGCCCAGGCCATCCGGGTGGACGCTATGGGGAACCTCATCGTGGAGCGGAAGGGGCGCGTCCCCGGCCGGCACAAGCTGATGCTGGCCGCCCACATGGACGAGGTGGGCCTCATGGTCCACACCATCACGGAAGAGGGGTATCTGAAATTTGACACGGTGGGGGGCATCGACCGGCGGGTCCTGCTGGGCAAGCCCGTGCTGGTGGGGGAGGACCAAATCCCTGGTGTCATCGGGCTGAAGGCCTACCACCTCACCACCGCGGAGGAGACCAAGACCGTCCCCAAACTGCGGGAATTCTACATCGACATCGGCGCCCGGGACAAGGCGGCCGCCGCCGCCCTGGTCTCTCCCGGGGACGTGGCGGTGTTTGACACGGACTGCCTGACCTTCGGGAACGGGTTTCTCAAGGCCAAGGCCATCGATGACCGGGTGGGCTGCGCCGTCCTGGCGGAGCTCCTCCAGGAGCCCCTCCCCATGGACTGCACCTTCGTCTTTACCGTCCAGGAGGAGGTGGGCACCCGGGGCGCCTTCGGAGCCGCCTTTTCCGTGACGCCAGACATCGCCCTGGTGCTGGAGGGCACCACCGCCGCGGACCTGCCGGACATGCCCGGGCACAAGCGGGTGTGCGCCCCCGGCCGCGGGCCGGTGATCCCCTATATGGACGGGGGAACGGTCTATGACCGGGCCCTCTTCCAACTGCTGCGCACCCTGGCCGAGCAGGGGCAGATCCCCTGGCAGACCAAGGAATATCTCTCCGGCGGCACCGACGCCGCCGCCATCCAGCGGACCAAGGAAGGGGTCCGGGTGGCGGCCATCGCCGCCGCGGTGCGCTACCTTCACACCCCCGCCAGCGTGGCCAGTCTGGAGGACTGCGAGAACATGCTGATCCTGGCCCGGCGCTTCCTGCAGGCTGTGGCTGCCATGGAATGAGGAGGAACTCAGTTTGGACTACTTATCTGTCATTGAAATGCTCAACGCCAGCCACGGCCCGGCCGGGGATGAGCGGCAGATTGCCGCCACCATCCGCCGCCTGGCAGAGCCCTACGCCGACGCCTGCTGGACGGACACCCTGGGCAATCTCTTTGTCCACAAAAAGGGGACCGGCCCCAAGGTGATGTTTACCGCCCACATGGACACCGTGGGCCTCATCGTCACCCACATCGACAAGGAGGGGTACCTCTCCTTTGGAAAGCTGGGCGACGTCCGGCCGGAGGACCTGCTCCACACCCCCTTCCGGTTTAAGAACGGGGTGTGCGGGGTGGTCTCCCGCCGGGGAGACGTGGCCCTGAAGGATTTGACCATTGCCGACCTCTGCCTGGACATCGGCGCCAGAAGCGAGGCCCACGCCCGCCACCTGGTGCAGGTGGGGGACACCGCCGTCTCCCGGATGCCCGCCTTCACCACGGAGACCCGGCTGGTCTCCCCCTATCTGGACAACCGGATCTCCTGCGCCGTCCTGCTGGACGCCCTCAGCCACATCCGGAGCTACACCAGCGACCTGTACTTCGTTTTCACCGTCCAGGAGGAGCTGGGCCTGCGGGGGAGCAAGCCCGCGGCCTACGCCGTGGACCCCGACTACGGCATCTCGGTGGACGTGACCCCGGTGGACGAGCCAGAGGGCAAAAAGACCACCAGCGCCGTGCTGGGCGGGGGCGCTGCCATCAAAGTGATGGACCCCTCCGTCATCGCCCACCCGGAGGTGGTCCGGGCCCTGGAGGACACCGCCCAGGCAGGCCGGATCCCCGCCCAGCGGGAGGTCACGGTCTCCGGTAGCACCGACGCCGGCGCCATCCACATGAGCCGGGGCGGGGTAAAAACCGGGGGGATCTCCATCCCCTGCCGGTACCGCCACGCCCCCGCGGAGATGGTGGACCTGGGGGATGTGGCTGCCGCCGCCCGCCTGGTGGCGGCCTTCGCCGAGAAAAATCTAGCCGCGGAAAAGGACGGTATGTGACATGCCTTTACACATCAGCGACCGCGTCCGCGCCCTGGGCAAGCAGGCCCAGGAGGCGCTGGCGGATCAGTTTGCCCGCATCGACGAGATCGCGGCCTTCAACACCGAGAAAGTCCTGGCCGCTTTCCAGAAAAACAAAGTAGCGGAGGCCTTCTTCCAGGGGACCACCGGGTACGGCTACGACGACCTGGGCCGGGAAGCCCTGGGGGCGATCTACGCGGACATCTTCCACACGGAGGACGCCATGGTGCGCATCAACTTCGTCAACGGCACCCACGCCATCGCCTCCGCCCTCTACGGGGTGCTCCGCCCGGGGGACGTGCTCCTCTCCGCCATCGGGGCCCCCTATGACACCCTCCAGGGGGTGATCGGCCTCACCGGGGACGGCAACGGCTCCCTGAAGGAGTTCGGCATCCAGTACCGCCAGGTGGACCTCACCCCGGAGGACACCCCCGACCTGCCGGGCATCGTCCAGGCCGTGCAGGATCCCAAGGTGAAAGCTGTCCTCATCCAGCGCTCCCGGGGCTATGCCACCCGGGCCTCCCTGTCGGTGGAGACCATCGGCACCATCATCCAGGCCATTCGGGGGGTGAACCCCACGGTGAACATCCTGGTGGACAACTGCTATGGGGAATTTGTGGAGACCATCGAGCCCACCCAGGTGGGCGCCGACCTGGTCATGGGCTCCCTGATCAAAAACCCCGGCGGCGGCCTGGCCCCCATGGGGGGCTATGTGGCCGGCCGGAAGGATCTGGTGGAGAGCACCGCCATGCGCATGACCGTCCCCGGCATCGGCCGGGAGTGCGGGGCCTCTCTGGGGAACAACCGGGCCCTGTACCAGGGGCTCTTCCTGGCCCCCCACACCGTGGCCCAGGCCACCAAGACAGCGGTCTTCGCCGCCAAGGTCATGGAGCTGCTGGGCTACCGCACCGACCCCGCCTCGGGGGACCTTCGCCACGATATCATCCAGATGATCCACCTGGAAAAGCCCGAGGCGGTGGAGAAGTTCTGCAGAGGCATCCAGGCCGGGGCCCCGGTGGACTCCTACGTGACCCCCGTCCCCTGGGACATGCCCGGGTACGACTGCCCGGTGATCATGGCGGCTGGGGCCTTCATCCAGGGGGCCTCCATTGAGCTCTCCGCCGACGCCCCCATGCGCCCGCCCTACACGGTGTATATGCAGGGTGGGCTGACCTTTGAGTCGGGTAAGCTGGGGATCCTCCTGGCTGCCGAGGAACTTTTGCGGGCATAATAGAACAAGCCGGAAGGAGGCAGAACCGTGGACCCAGCCCAGCGAGCCAAACAACTGCGGGAGGTGCTCAACCACCACAGTGACCTCTATTACAACCAAGACGCGCCGGAGATCTCCGACCAGGAATATGACGGCCTGATGCGGGAGCTGAAGGCCCTGGAGAAGGTGCATCCGGAGCTCATCACCCCGGATTCCCCCACCCAGCGGGTGGGGGGGAGCGCCAAGCGGACCGCCGGGGTACTGGTGGCCCACCGGGTGCCCATGCTGTCCATGCAGGACCTGTTCACCCAGGAGGAGGTAGACCACTTCATCTCCGACTGCCAGGAGAAGCTGGGGGAGGGGATCACCTTCCTGGTGGAGACCAAGATCGACGGCCTGTCCATGGCCCTGCGCTATGAGAACGGCAATCTGGTCACCGCCATCACCCGGGGGGACGGGCGGACCTTTGGGGAGGACGTCACCGCCAACGCCAAGGTCATCGACGACGTGGCCGTGACCCTGCGCCATCCCATCCCTTACCTGGAACTGCGGGGGGAGGTCTATATGACCGACGCCGCCTTCGAGGCCGTCAACGAGCGCCAGGAACTGCTGGGGAAAAAGCCCTTCGCCAACCCCCGCAACTGCGCCGCCGGCACCCTGCGGCAGCTGGACGCCGCCGTCACCCGGGAGCGGCACCTGTCCTTTTTCGTCTTCAACGTCCAGGACATCCAGGGGAAGGACCTGTCCACCCACGAGGAGGCCTACGCCTACCTGAAGGACTGCGGCGTCACCGTCATCGCCCACTACTACGTCTGCAAAAACCGGGAGGAGATCTGGAAGGCCATCCAGGCCATTGGCGAGATGCGGGGGGAGCTGCCCTACGACATCGACGGGGCGGTGATCAAGGTCAACGACCTGGCCCTCCGCGCCCAGCTGAAGGACACTGCCAAGAACGCCGGTTACCAGGTGGCCTATAAATATCCCCCGGAACAGAAGGAGACCGTCCTCCGGGAGATCGAGCTCTCCGTGGGGCGGACGGGGAAGATCACCCCCACCGCCATCTTTGACCCCGTACGGCTGTGCGGGACCACGGTGTCCCGATGTACCCTTCACAACCAGGACTTCATCACCAAGCTGGGGATCTGCCTGGGCTCCACCCTGCGGATCGAGAAGTCCGGGGAGGTGATCCCCAAGTGCGTGGGCGTGGTCCCGGAAAAGCAGCCCCCCGACGCCCAGGTGTTCCAGATCCCCATGGTGTGCCCCGTCTGCGGTGAGCCCGCGGTGCGGGAGGATACCGCGGACATCAAGTGCGTGAACCTCAACTGCCCCGCCCAGCTGGAGCGGCTCATCGGCCACTTCGTGGGCCGCAACGCCATGGACATCAAGGGGTTTGGCGTAGTCTATGTCCACGACCTCATCGCGGAAGGCTATTTGAAGGATGTAGCGGACATCTTCACCCTGGCAGAGCACCGGGAGGCGCTCATCCAAAAAGGGATCGTGGGCAAGGAGAAGAACACCGACAAGCTCCTGGCCGCCATTGAAAAGGCCAAGGCAAACCCGCCCGATCGCCTGCTCACCGGGCTGGGGATCTCCAACGTGGGCCGCTCTGCCGCCCAGGTGCTGATGCGCCACTTCGGCACCCTGGACGCCCTGGTCCAGGCCTCGGAGGAGGAGATGATGGCCATCGACGACATCGGCCCCATCTCCGCCCACTGCGTCTACACCTATTTCCGCCAGCCCCACAACCTGGCGGTTCTCCAGAAGCTGAAGGCAGCAGGGGTGAACCTGGTCCAGGAGGTGGCCCAGGCCCCGGAAGGGGACCTGCCCCTCTTCGGGAAAACCGTGGTCATCTCCGGCACCCTGCCGGGGCTGAGCCGGGAGGAAGCCGCCGCCCTCATCCAGCGTTACGGCGGGAAGGTGACGGGAAGCGTGTCCAAGAAAACCTCCTTCCTCCTGGCAGGGGAGGGGGCAGGGAGCAAGCTGGAAAAGGCCCACGCCCTGGACATCCCCGTCCTCTCTCTGGAGGAGGTCCAGGCCATGCTGGAAACCGCCCCGGAATCCTGAACATCCAACGAAACGTACCCATGCAGCCAACCAAACTGCATGGGTACTTCTTTCTCAATCCCAGCTTGACTTTTCCCGGTTCCTGGGTATAATCTTTTATAATTGAGCAATTATTCAACTGTAAGGAGGTGCCGCCATGGAAGAGCATCGGCACACCCAGGAAATCCCCAGCCCAGAGATGCTGGACGCCCTGGCAGAGCTCTATAAGCTCTTCGGGGACCGCACCCGACTGAAAATCCTCTACACCCTTTTCGACCGGGAACGGGGGGTGGGGGACATCGCCCAGCAGCTGGGGATGACCATGTCCGCCATCTCCCACCAGCTGCGGCTGCTGAAACAGGCCCGCCTGGTAAAGGCCCGGCGGGAGGGGAAGATGGTCTTCTACGCCCTGGCAGACGACCATGTCCGCACCATCTTCGCCCAGGGACTGGACCATATTCTGGAGTAAACCACTCAGGATTCCTGGCTTTTTTTCACATGGGCCAGGGGGTTGGCGTCCACCGCCTGCTTCATGTTGGCGTCGGAGACATGGGTATAGATCTGGGTGGTCCCCAGATTCTCGTGGCCCAGGACGTCCTGGAGGGTGCGGATGTCCACCCCCTTGTTCAGCATCAGGGTGGCCGCCGTGTGGCGGAGCTTGTGGGGGGAGTATTTCGGGTCCAGCCCAGCCTTCCGCACCGCCTTTTGGACGATATTTTCCACCGCCCGGGTGGTCAGCCGGGTCCGGTTCCGGGAGACGAAGAGGGCGTCCTTGTGCCGCAGCTCCTCCTTGGGAGGCTGGCGGACAGCCAGATAGGCCCCAATGGCCTCCAGACAGGCCTCGTTGAGGTAGATCTGCCGCTCCTTGTTGCCCTTGCCTAACACCCGAATGGTGTCCTCCCGGACGTCCTGGAGGTTCAGCCCCACCAGTTCGCCCACCCGCAGGCCGCAGTTGAGGAACAGGGTGAGGATGCAGTAATCCCGGGCCTCGTTGGGGCCGGAGACGGCTTCCAGCAGCTGGAGGCTCTCAGACAGGGATAAGTACCGGGGCAGCGCCTTGCGCAGCTTGGGATTGTTCAGCGCCTGGGTGGGGTTGGTGTCCAGCTGGTGGGCGTGGACGCAGAGATAGTTGAAGAAGGAGCGGATGGCAGCGCACTTTCTGGCCCGGGTGGAGGACTCCGCCTTGCCGGACTTGGTGTTGCCCGGAAGAAAGGTCAGGTAACCGTAGATCTCCGACAGCTGGGTCTTGGCCACGAAGTCCAGGTCCACGTCCAGGATGGAGATGTCCTGAAACGGAACCTGGCCCAGTTCCGGGCTGCGGCGGAGTTTCAGATAGCGGAAGAAACTCCGCAGGTCCAGGAAATACTCATCCACCGTCTTGGCAGAGTGGGACAGAATGGACTCGTGGTAGCTGAGGAACTCCTGCAAAATGGGGGGAGCTTCCAGATGGTAGTCAGCCAAGGGGCAGCGCTCCTTTCTCTTCTCTCACGGTTTTCCGGGGTGCGAACTTCGCAAAATCTACATTATACGAAGTTATCTCCCGGAAAAGCATGCTCCCCTTCGGGAGCATGTCGGTGTATGAGTTTTTGTTATTATACCCCTTTCCCTTGGAAAAAGCAAGCTGCTCGTTTCCCTTTATCCTCCCGCGGCAGAAAATCCTTTCAGCAGCACGGTGAGGAGTTTGGGCACCACCATCTGGTCCAGGACCACGCACAGGGCCAAGGCCGGCAACGCCAGCAGCAAGGGCCGGATCCCGCTGCCCCAGCTGCCCTGGCTCCTGCGCAGCAGGCCGGCCGTCCCCAAGAGGAACAGCGCCGGGACGGTCAACAGGCCGCCAGGCCCCAGCACCAGGGCCGCGCATAGGATCTCCGACCCGGTAAACCCGCCCAGGAGGGCGGCCGCCCCATAGGCCAGGAAGAGGCCCCGGAGAAAAAAGAGCACCGGCAGCGTCACCCCCGCCAGAGGCAGCAGGGCCAGGGCTGCCGCGGCCATGGGCCAGCGGAAAACCACCCAGAGCTCCCGCCACAGGGAGGGCTGGATCACCCCCTGGGCTGCCGTATCCCAAAAGGACGAGAGGTACAGCGCCGGAGACAGCCGGCTGGCCAGCAGCCCCCCTGCCGCGCCGCCAATCAGAAAGGCGGCCGACAGGAGCAGCAGGACGGTGTCCCGCCGCTTTCGCTGGACCTCGGTTTTCTTGGCCCCCCGGGGGTCCTTGCGGATCTGCTTCCCCATGGGCTATCTCTTCTTTTTCTTCTTCGGCTTGCGCTTTCCCTTGCCCAGCAGGCCTGCCAGGCAGCCCCCGGCCAAAAGGGCCAGCAGCACCCCCAGGAAGGGCCCCTGAAGGCCGTCCGTCCCCGCAGTGCCCCAGCAGATGGCCAGCAGCAGCAGGCAGAGCAGCCCGCCGACGCCGCCTCCCGCCGGCATGGCAGGAGCGCTCCCCTTCCCCACGGCCACCCGGCCGCCGGCAAAGGCGCAGGCCCCGGCAAAAGCGGTGAGCAGCACGCCGGCGGCGGGGGTGGCCACCACGCCGCTCCAGAGGAGCGCCGCCGTCAGCAGGGTCAAAAGAAGCAGCCCTGCCAGGCCCACGGTGCTTCCCAGAAGGATGGCCACCACGAGGGCCATCCCCTGTCCGGTTTTTCTGGAGTTGTCTTCCCCTGGGTTCCCCATGAAAAAATCCCTCCCCGTAGAGAATCTTTGCTGGATTCTATGCGGGGAGGGATTTCTCTATTCCGATGGTTGGCTCACTGCTGCCCCTGGTCCACCGAGGCGCCCTTGTTCATGATGGCCCAGTTGGCGTACTCCAGGCGGACCCGGTCTGCGCCGGTCTCGATGACAATGGTCTTCTCCTTCACAGCGCAGACGTTGCCGATGATCCCGTCGATCATGGTGACAGGATCGCCGGGCGCTAAGGACCGTTTCATGGCCTCCTGCTCCTTCTTCCGCTGCTTTTCCGGACGCATTTTCAGGAAGTAGAAAATGACGATATAGAAAACAATGAGGACGATAATCAGAATTTCCAAAGTTGTTCCCTCCGCTAGAAATAAACTTTCTCTTTATTATAGAAGAGATTTTTCCATTTGACAAGTACTTTTTTCCTGGTGTCCTGGTTTTTTCTTCACACCTTCCGGTCCAGCTTCTCCGCATACTCCCGGTAGAAGGCGGCAAACCGCCCTTCGTCCAGGGCCAGGCGGATCTTCGCCATAAGATCGTTGTAGAAATACAGGTTGTGGAGGACCGCCAGGCGCATGGCCAGCATCTCCCCTGCCGTGAACAGGTGGCGTAGATAGGCCCGGGAGAAGTGCCTGCAGACCGGGCACTGGCAGGTCTCGTCCAGGGGGCGGTGGTCGCTCTTGTACCGCTCATTGCGGATGTTGATGGTGCCGTTCCAGGTGTAGAGCTTCCCGTGGCGGGCGTTCCGGGCGGGGAGGACGCAGTCGAACATATCGATCCCCCGGGCCACCCCTTCCAGGATGTTCACCGGGGTCCCCACCCCCATGAGGTACCGGGGCTTGTCCTTGGGGGCGAAGGGCTCCACCTCCTCCAGGATCTCGTACATGGTCTCGGCGGGCTCCCCCACCGCCAGGCCGCCGATGGCGTAGCCGTCACAGTCCAAGTCGGCGATGGCCTGCATGTGCCAGGTCCGCAGGGCGGGGACAACGCCCCCCTGGTTGATGCCAAAGAGCATCTGCCGGGGGTTCACCGTGTCCGGCAGGAGGTTCAGGCGGTCGTGCTCCGCCTTGCTCCGGGCCAGCCAGCGGAGGGTGCGCTCGCAGGACTGCTTCACGTAGTCGTAGGGGGCGGGGTTTTCCACGCACTCGTCAAAGGCCATGGCAATGTCGGACCCCAGGTTGGACTGGATCTGCATGCTCTCCTCCGGCCCCATAAAGATCCGCCGGCCGTCAATGTGGGAGGCGAAGGTCACCCCCTCCTCCCGGATCTTCCGCCGACTGGCCAGGGAGAACACCTGGAACCCCCCGCTGTCGGTGAGGATGGGCCCGTCCCAGCGCATAAAGGCGTGCAGGCCCCCCATCTCCCGCACCACCTTGTCCCCGGGGCGCAGGTGGAGGTGATAGGTGTTGGAGAGCTCGATCTGACAGCCGATCTCCTTCAGGTCCAGGGCGGACACCGCCCCCTTGATGGCGGCCAGGGTGCCCACGTTCATAAAGACCGGGGTCTGGGCGGTGCCGTGGGCGCAGGTGAGCACCCCCCGCCGGGCCCGGCCCTCGGTTTTCAGCAAGGTAAACAGGGTGGCTTCCTCCTTTTCCAAAGTGTCAGAGAATCAGCATGGCGTCGCCGAAGGAGAAGAAGCGGTACTTCTCCTTCACTGCCTCCCCATAGGCCTGGAGCACGTGCTCCCGCCCGGCCAGGGCGGAGACCAGCATGATCAGCGTGGACTCCGGCAGGTGGAAGTTGGTGACGAGCCCGTCCAGCACCTTGAACCGGTAGCCGGGGTAGATGAAGATGTCGGTCCATCCCGCCGACTCCTGCAAGGTCCCGTCCTCCCCCGCCCAGCTCTCGATGGTGCGGCAGGAGGTGGTGCCCACGCAGATCACCCGGCCCCCCCCGGCCTTGGTCTCGTTGACGATGCGGGCGGTCTCCGCCGGGATCATGCAGTACTCGCTGTGCATCTGGTGGTCGGTGATCTCCTCCGCCTTCACCGGGCGGAAGGTGCCCAGGCCCACATGGAGGGTGACATAGCACACCGACACCCCCATGGCCTGGATGCTGGCCAGCAGTTCCTGGGTAAAGTGGAGCCCCGCCGTAGGCGCCGCAGCGGACCCCACCTCCCGGGAGTACACCGTCTGGTACCGCTCCCCGTCCTGGAGCTCCTCCTTGATGTAGGGGGGCAGGGGCATTTTCCCCAGGTGCTCCAGGATCTCCAGAAAGATCCCCTGGTAGGAAAAACGGATCAGCCGGTTGCCGTTCTCCAGCACCTGGGTGATCTCCCCCTGAAGCTGGCCCTCTCCAAAGGAGAGGCGGGCCCCCGTGCGCAGTTTCTTCCCCGGACGGACCAGGCACTCCCAGGTGTTCTCCCCCCGGTCGATGAGGAGGACCACCTCGCAGGCCCCCCCGGTGGGCTCCCGGTGCCCCAGCAGCCGGGCGGGCAGCACCCGGGAGTCGTTGAGCACCAAGCAGTCCCCCGGCCGGAGGAATTGGGGCAGGTCGTAGAAATGGTGGTGCCCCACCGCCCCGGTCACCTTGTCCAGGGTCATCAGCCGGGAGGCGTCCCGGCGCTGGATGGGGGTCTGGGCAATGAGTTCCGGGGGGAGTTCATAGTAAAAGTCATGGGTTTTCACAGCCAGCCTCCCCTTCCACCCCCTCTCCCCCGCCGGTGGCACCCGGGCCGCGCCCTGCATAGGATAGGGGCGGAAACCGAATGCGGCAGGTGGGTTTTTCGGAGAGAAGGATTTTCCCGTTGACAGGAAAAATATTCTGTGCTATCTTTATCAAGTGAACATTTGTCCCTTTCTGAGGAACAATCCTGGGGAAGGGGCAAATCTGTTCTATTATAGTACAAACACCAGCGGCTTTTCAACCGTTCTTTCCCGATTCCCGGGGGAAACGGCTGTTTTCCGGTGATTTTAACAAGATATAGGAGGTCCTTCCCCATGAAAAAGTATGCTGTGGGCGTGGTGGGCGCCACCGGAATGGTGGGTCAGCGCTTTGTGACTCTGCTGGAAAACCATCCCTGGTTCCAGCTGACGGTGGTGGCGGCCAGCGCCCGCTCCGCCGGCAAGACCTATGAAGAGGCGGCGGGGCCCCGCTGGGCCATGCCCACTCCCATGCCAGAGCAGGCCAAGGCCCTGGTGGTGCTGGACGCCCAGGCAGACAAGGAGAAGATCGCCGCCGCGGTGGACTTCATCTTCTGCGCGGTGGACATGAAGAAGGAGGACATCCGCGCCCTGGAGGAGGCCTATGCCAAGCTGGAGTGCCCGGTGGTCTCCAACAACAGTGCCCACCGCTGGACCCCCGACGTGCCCATGGTGATCCCCGAGGTCAACCCCGAGCACCTGGCGGTGCTGGAGGCCCAAAAGGCCCGCCTGGGTACCCGCCGGGGCTTCATCGCCGTGAAGTCCAACTGCTCCATCCAGTCCTACGCCCCCGCCCTGCACCCTCTGCGGCCCTTTGGCCTGGAGCGGGTGCTGGTGTGCACCTACCAGGCCATCTCCGGCGCCGGCAAGACCTTTGCCACCTGGCCGGAGATGGTGGACAACGTGATCCCCTACATCGGCGGCGAGGAGGAGAAGTCGGAGCAGGAGCCCCTGAAGGTCTGGGGCACGGTGGAAAACGGGGAGATCGTCAAGGCCCCCTCCCCTTCCATCACCGCCCAGTGCCTGCGGGTGCCGGTGTCTGACGGGCACACCGCGGCGGTCTTTGTCTCCTTCCGGAACAAACCCTCCCTGGAGGAGATCAAGGCCTGCTGGAGCGCCTTCCGGGGCCGGCCCCAGGAGCTGGACCTGCCCAGCGCCCCCAAGCAGTTCCTCCACTACTTCGAGGAGCCCGACCGGCCCCAGGCCAAGCTGGACCGGGACCTGGAGGGGGGCATGGCCGTCACCCTGGGGCGGCTGCGGCCGGACACCCAGTACGACTATAAGTTCGTCGGGCTCTCCCACAACACCCTCCGGGGGGCGGCCGGCGGCGGCGTCCTGCTGGCTGAGCTGCTGTGCGCGGAGGGCTACATCCTCCCCCGCTGAGGTTTCCAGATGAGACACAGCCCGGATCGGGCTTCTGCCAAAGATGTTTGCAGAAGACGGTCCGGGCTGTCTTTTTTTGCCCTGTGGCATCTGGAAAGGAGTTTTTATGAAAACACCCGTCTTTACCGGCACCTGCACCGCCCTCATCACCCCCTTCCAGGCGGGGGGCGCCGTGGACTACGCCGCCTTCGGCCGGCAGATCGACCGCCAGCTGGAGTCCGGGGTGGACGCCCTGTGCGTCTGCGGCACCACCGGGGAGAGCGCCGCCCTCACCCGGGAGGAGCACGTCCGCCTGGTGGACTTCTGCGCTGCCCACGTGGCCGGGCGGTGCAAGGTGGTGGCGGGCTCCGGGAGCAACGACACCGCCCAGGCCCTCTACCTCTGCCAGCACGCCCAGGAGTCCGGAGCGGACGCCCTGCTCCTGGTGACCCCCTATTACAACAAGACCACCCAGACCGGGCTCATCCACCACTACGAGTACCTGGCCGACCAGACCGACCTGCCCATCCTCCTCTACAACGTCCCCGCCCGGACGGGGCTGTCCATCACGGCGGAGACCTATCGGATCCTCAGCCAGCACCCCCGCATCAACGGCACCAAGGAGGCCTCCGGCAACTTCTCCCTGCTGGCGGAGACCATGGCCTACTGCGGGGATGAGCTCAACGTCTGGTCGGGCAACGACGACCAGACCCTCCCCATGCTGGCCCTGGGGGCCAAGGGGCTCATCTCCGTGGTGTCCAACCTGGTGCCGGAGCCCATGGCTGAGCTCACCCACAGCTTCTTCCGGGGGGACCTGGAGGGGGCCCGGGAGATCCAGCTGTCCTACCTCCCCCTGATGCAGGCCCTGTTCTCCCAGGTCAACCCCATCCCCGTCAAGGCGGCCATGGCGGCGGTGGGTCTGGACAGCGGCGTGCTCCGCCAGCCTCTGTGGAAAATGGACCCCGCCCCCCGGCGGGCGCTGCGGGAGACCCTGCGGGCCTTCGACCTGCTCCCCACAGAAGGGTAAACGACGCCCCCGGCGCGGCGAACCTGCCGTGCCGGGGGCGCTGTCTGGCGGGATATCTGGGGGATCAGCCCTCTCCCCCGCTGCGGACCACGTAGCCATTGACGGTGACGAAGGCCACCTCGGTGCCCAATTCGTCGCTGACGGTGATCTCGTAGAAGCACACCCGCTTGCCGTCCTTGATCTGCCGGGCCACGGCGGTGAGGTGCTTTCCCTTGGCGGATTTCAGGAAGGTGATCTGGGAGGCCTGGGTGACCACGTCCCGCCCCTTCTGGTTGGAAGCCACGGCGAAGGCAAAGTCCGCCAGGGTAAAGATGGTGCCCCCCATGGGAATGCCCAGGGCGTTGCAGTGCCGGGGCTCAATGGTCATGGAGCACTTGGCGTAGCCGTAGTCGGCCTCGTCGATGACCGCCCCCAGCCCCTGGGAGACAAAGAGGTCGTTCTTGAATTTTTCCTGCAATGGGTTGATGTCCTGCAAGGTTGTCCACTCCTCCCATGTGTGATGATACCCCCTGATTATAGCATCCGGGCCGGGGTTTGGCAATGCCGCCCCGGAGCCCTCCCGGTTTCGCTTTTTTCCGCCAGGTTTCCCTTGACAGGGGCCTGGCGCTGTGGTACTATGTGAGCATAGTTAGTTACTCAAGTAACTAACCAACTAAGAAAAGGAGGTGCCTCATTGCAGCTGCAGGGAGAAAAGCCAATCTTTCTCCGGTTGGCGGAACAATTGGAGGACGGCATCCTCTCCGGGGCTTACCCGGAGGGCAGCCAAGTGCCCTCCATCACCGAGTACGCGTCCACCTACAAGATCAATCCCGCCACGGCGCTGAAGGGGATCAACCTCCTGGTGAGCGCCGGCCTGCTGTACAAAAAGCGAGGCATCGGCATGTTCGTGGCCCCCGGGGCCCAGGAGGCCCTGCGCCGGCGGCGCTCGGAGGATTTTTACCGCGATTATGTAGAGAAACTGGTCCGGGAGGCCAAGGGGTTGGGACTGACCCTGGAGCAGCTCACGGACCTGGTAAGGAGAGGATACCACGATGTCAATTGAATGCCGAGAGATCTCCAAGCGGTTCGGGCGGACCCAGGCCCTGGACAAAGTCTCCCTGACCCTGGAAAGCGGCCACATCTACGGCCTGCTGGGCAACAACGGCGCCGGGAAGAGCACCCTGCTGAGCATTCTCACCGACCGCCAGCTCCCCGACCACGGCGGCGTCACCATCGACGACCAGCCCATCCGCAACAACGACCGGGCCCTGGAAAAGGTTTTTCTCGTGGGGGAGCAAAACTTTTTCCCCGACGACATGAAGGTCCGCCGGGCCTTTCAGGTCATGGCTTACTTCTATCCCCACTTCGACCTGGACTATGCCTTAGACCTGTCCCGGCAGTTTGGCCTGTCCCTGAAAAAGAAGATCGTGAACCTCTCCACCGGGTACGCCTCCATCTTCCGGCTGGTGCTGGGGCTCAGCGTCAACACCCCCTACCTGTTCTTTGACGAGCCCGTCCTGGGGCTGGACGCCCAGCACCGGGACCTCTTCTACCGGCTGCTGGTGGAGAAGTTCATCGACACCCCCTGCACCGTGGTGCTCTCCACCCACCTCATCGCCGAGGTGGAGAACCTCATCGACCACACCATCATCCTCCGGGAGGGGAAAATCCTCCAAAACGCCCCCACCGAGGACCTGATGGCGGGGACCAGCACCCTCTCCGGCCCGGCGGGGCTGGTGGAGGAATTTCTCTCCGGCCGGGAGGTCCTCACCAGCCACAGCCTGGGCGGGCTGAAGTCGGTAACCTTCCGGGGCGCGCTCACAGAACCCCTCCCCCCTGGCCTGGAACTGGGCCCGGTGAGCTTGCAGGACTACTTCATCAGCCTGCAGGAAGCGGAGGACCGGAAAGCGGCGGAAAAGGAGGCGGAACGCCATGCGTCTTAAACCAGCCATACGATACCAGCTCCACGAGTTCTGGGTGGGCGGCTTCGTGTTCTTCCTGGTCAACGTGGGTTTTGTGGCTCTGTGCTTCTTGGGGCTGCTAAAGGTTCAGGGATTGGACGGGGAAGGGTTTGCCTTCAGCTGGTACGACTTCTCCTGCGCCATCTACTCTTTCCTGTTCGGACTGATCCTCCCCCGGCAGGCTGCCCGCCTGTGCGTGCAGATGGGGGTCTCCCGTCGGACGGCCTACCTCAGCTTCTTTCTCTCTGCCCTGCCGGCAGCCCTGGCCATGGCGGTCGCCGGGCAGGTGCTCCTGGCCGGCTCCAACCTGGCCGCGGAGCAGGTAGCCCCGGCCATGGAGGGGCGGTTCCTGGACCTGTTCTCCCTGGTCTATCACCAGGGGAGCTGGTCGCCGGGGGTGGTCTCCACGCCCCTGTCCATCCTGTACGCCGCCCTGTTCATGCTGGTCATGTATGCCCTGGGTCTCTTCTTCACCCTCCTCTTCTGGCGGCTGAACAAGCTGGGGTGCATCATCGCCGTCCTGGCGCTGGTGGTGCTGGCCACTGGGGTGCCCACCCTGTTCACCGTGTTCAGCGTTCCCCTGGCCCCGGTGACCGCCGCCTTCTGGCGGCTGTGGAACGCCTTCCTGTCCTCCCCCTGGGTGGCGCTGCTCCTCTTCTTGGTGGTCGCCGCCATTCTGGCCTTGATCGGCTGGCTGCTCATCCGCCGCACCAACATCCGGGCGGGCATGCTCTCCCGGCAGTAAACCCATTCCCAGTAAACCCTTCAAAGGAGATCCCACATGTTACACTTAGCACACGTCACCAAATACTATGGCAAGAACCTGGCCAACGACGACATCAGCTTCCAGGTGGAGGGCGGGCAGATCGCCATTCTCCTGGGACCCAACGGCGCCGGCAAGTCCACCATCATCAAGTGCATCGCCGGCCTGCTCCGCTTCCAGGGGGAGATCACCATCGGCGGCTTTGGCAACAAGACCACCGAGGCCAAGCGGCTGCTGGCCTATATCCCAGAAACCCCGGCGGTGTACGACATGCTCACCGTGTCCGAGCACCTGGAGTTCATCCGCCGGGCCTATCGCCTGGAGGACGACGGCTACGGAGAGCAGCTGCTGGAGCGCTTCGAGCTGGCGGACAAGCGGGACAAGCTGGGCCGGGACCTGTCCAAGGGCATGCAGCAGAAGCTCTCCATCTGCTGCGGCCTGGTCCACCGTCCCAAACTCATCATCTTTGACGAGCCCATGGTGGGTCTGGACCCCCACGCCATCAAGGAGCTGAAGACCCTCTTCCGGGAGCAGAAGGAGGCGGGGGCCGCCCTGCTCATCTCCACCCACATGATCGACAGCGTGGAGGATTACTGGGATGTGACCCACATCATGGTCAAAGGCCGTTTTGCCGCCACCCAGTACAACCGACCGGAGGAGCTCCAGGCCCAGAGCCTGGAGGATCTCTTCTTCGCCATCACCGAGGGAGGGCAGGAAGCGTGACCAGTCCCCTGATCTATCTCTCCCTCTCCCGGCTGAAGAACGCCATCCGGGACCTGTTCCGCAAGCCCGCCCGGCTGATCTACGTGGTGTTCCTGGTGGCCCTTTTCGTGCTGGCGGTGGGGGGCAGCCAGAGCGGCCCTCCCCCCGAGGCCTATCGGGATCCCCGGGAAATGGTGGCCATGGCCACCGCCCTCTTCCTGTTCATCTTCCTCTACATGGTGTGGAACGGGTTTTCCAAGGGGGGCACCATCTTCTCCCTGTCGGACGTGAACCTGATCTTCCCCTCCCCCATCGGCCGGACCCGGGCGCTGTTCTATGGGCTCTTCCGGCAGATCGGCACCGTGCTGCTGGTGGGGATCTTCCTCTTCTACCAGTACGGCTGGCTCCACAACCTGTACAACATCACCGTGGGGACCATGGCAGTGATCTTCCTGTGCTACTGCGCCGCGGTCTTCCTGGGCCAGGTGACGGCCATGACCATCTATGCCTTCACCAGCAGCAGCGAGGGGGCCCAGCGGGTCCTGAAGATCCTCATCGTGGTGCTGGGCCTGCTGGAGCTGGCCTGGCTGTGCTGGGGCATGTGGAACGCCCCAGAGAACCGCCTGGCGGGCCTCATCCAGGCGGCGGTGAGCCTGCCGGTGGAGCTCTTCCCCGTGGCGGGCTGGCTGGGCTGGACCTTTGCCGGGTGGCTGGGCATGGGCCTGTGGTGGCCCGGCCTGCTCCTGTGCGCCGCCTTTCTGGCCCTGCTGGTCTTCCTCCTCACCCACTTCCCCCGGGATTGGTACGAGGACGTCCTGCGCACAGCGGAACTGGCCCAGTCGGCCATCGCCGCCAAGAAGGAGGGCTCCATGGAGGCCGTCCCCGGAAAGGTCCGCGTGGGTGCCATCGGCATGAAAGGGGGCTGGGGGGCCTCGGCCTTCTACTACAAGCACAAGATCGAAAACCGCCGGGGCGGGTGGCTGCTGCTGCCGCCCATCACCCTGATCTTCGCGGTGGTCCTGATCGTCTTCGCCTTCTTCATGCGGGCGGGGGGGATCATCCCCGTCTTTGCCCTGGCGGTCTATCTCCAGCTCTTCACCGCAGGGACCAGCCGGATCAACCGGGAGCTGTACAAACCCTTCGTCTACCTGGTGCCGGAGCCGCCCTTTGCCAAGCTTCTCCAGTGCCTGCGGGAGCTCTTCCCCTCCGCCCTGGCGGAGGCGGTGGTGGTCTTTGTGCCGGTGGGGCTGATCCTCCAGATGAGCCCCTGGGGCATTGTGGTCTGCGTGTTCGCCCGGATCAGCTACGCCTTCCTGTTCCAGAGCGGGAACCTCCTGCTGGAGCGCTTCTGGAGCGGCGCCAGCAAGGCCCTCATCCTCTTCCTCTATTTCCTGATCCTCATCCTGCTGACCCTGCCCGGCATCCTGCTGGCCATCTTCCTGGTGGCCTTTGTGGGCTTCCCCGGCGGCGTGGTCACCGGCCTGCTGCTGGCCGGCCTGGTGAACGTCCCCGTGGCCCTGCTGCTCTTCTACCTGCTGCGGAATATGCTGCAGTACGCAGAGTACACCCATTGATTTCCGTGTCCCCCTTGGCCCGGCGGAGGAAAATTTCCTCCGCCGGGCCTGTTTTGCTTGCAGTCTTTCCGCCGGTATTGTACAATCAATGCCATAAGGATCCGAGAAGGGAGGATACACGATGGAGTATACCTTTGACCAAGTGGCAGATATGCTGGACGAGATGGCCGAGGCCTTTCCTCCCGTCTTTTTTGAGGAGCTCAACGGCGGGATCCTTCTCCAGGAGGAGGCCAAGCCGGACCCCATGTTCCCCGATGGGGAGGTTTATTTCATGGGGGAGTATGTCCAGGACGGGTACCTGGGGCGGTATATCAACCTCTACTACGGCTCCTTCCTGGCCTCCGCCCGGAACGAGGATTGGAGCGAAGAGACCTGGCAGGAGGAGCTCTACACCACCCTGGCCCACGAGCTCACCCACCACATCGAGGGCCTGGCCAACGCCCACGGCCTGGACGACAAGGACGAGGAGCAGCTGCTGCAGCTGCTGGAGGAGTATCGGCGGGAGCCGTAACCCCTGTGCCCCAGGGGATACAGCCCATTTTTGCAGCCCCCTCTGCTGATTTTTGCCCCGGCCCGCCCTTGCCCCGCCCCAAAAAGTGTCAGAACGGTTTCAACATATTGAAAAAAAGTTACAGACACGCACAAAATATTCCACAAAACCCTTGAAATCTCCTCTCTTTTGTAGTATCATGTTAAAAACACTTGATGGAACGAAATGGTTTTGTTCTTGCAACTTGTGGATCATAAACCAAGAGAGAGTCATCCATACTGAGGAGGTACGCACATGTCACTCTTTAGCGCTCTGCGCCGTAAGCCGGAAGAAGACGACCTGTACGAAGATTACGAAGCCAATTACGATTACGAGTATGAGGACGAGGCGCAGGACTGGGAACCCGAAGGGGTCCAGCCGATCCACAGCGTAGCGGATATGCAGATCGTCCTGGTCTCTCCCCAGGAGTATAAGGACGCATCCAAGATCGCGGATCTTCTCCGGGATATGAAGTTCGTTGTGCTGAACCTGGCCAAGACCGAGCGGGACGTCGCCCGTCGTCTGCTGGACTTCGTCTCCGGCGTCATCTACACGGAAGACGGTCACATCATGAAGGTAGCCACCAACGTCTATGTGGTTGCGCCCTATTTTGTGGACCTCCTGGGTGCCCAGGGGGAGAACGACGACCTCTACTTCTAAAAACTCTGCAGCAAAAAACAGCAGGTGTTTCCCAGCACCTGCTGTTTTTTCATCACAGCCTCAAAAGCTCTCCCGGAGCACCTGGAGCACGTCCTCCCGGGTGAGGGTGTAATACCCGCCCCGGCGGAGGTTGCAGGTGGCGGCGATCTCCGCCAGACGGCTCTCGTCGAGGATCCCCAGGGCCCGGAGGTTGGGGGTCATCCGGCTGTCCCGAATGAAGGCGGCCATCGCGTCGATCCCCGCCAGGGCCACCTCCCGGTCGCTCTTGCCGGCGGGGTCGACGCCCCACACATTCACCGCAAACCGCCGGAACCGGGGCAGGCCGTGGGGGCACACCAGGCGGTAATAGGCGGGCGACACCGCCGCCAGCCCCATGCCGTGGGCCGAGGGGTAGTAAGCGGCGATCTGGTGCTGGATCTGGTGGACCTCCCAGTCCTCCTGCTTGGAGGGGGCCAGGATGCCGCTGAGGGCCAGGGAGGAGGCCCACATCAGATTGCTCCGGGCCACGTAATCCCGGGGATTGGCGATGGCCACGGGCGTGTTGCGGAGGATGCTGCGCATCAGGGCCTCGGCAAAGTCGTCGGAGATGTTGTCCTCATCCTCGGGGCTGAGGTAGATCTCCATGATGTGGGAGAGGGTATCAAAGATCCCCGACACCATTTGATACTCCGGCACGCTGAAGGTGAACTCCGGGTTCAGGATGGCAAACTGGGGATAGATGGCATAGTCCCAGCAGGAGGTCTTGCGCTTGGTCTCCTCGTTGGTGAGCACGGAATCCCCGTCCATCTCCGAGCCGGTGCCCACCATGGTGAGGATGGCCCCCACCGGGAGGGGCACGCAGTCCAGGGGCTGCTTCCCCTCCCAGTACTTGTTCCAGAGGTCCCCCTCCTCCACGGCGGCGATGGCCACCGCCTTGGCGCAGTCGATCACTGACCCGCCCCCCACCGCCAGGATGAGGTCCGCCTGGCAGGCCCGGGCCAGGGCGCCCCCCTCCAGGGCTTTGGCATAGGTGGGGTTGGGCAGGATGCCGGAGAACTCCGTCACGGTCTTCCCGCAGGCGCGGAGGACCTCCATCACCTGGTCATAGATCCCGTTTTCCCGGATGGACCCGCCGCCGTAGGCCAGCAGCACCCGGTCCCCGTACTGGGACAGGACGGCCCCCAGGTTCTCCATGGCGGACCTGCCAAAAAATACTTGGGTTGGATTAAAAAACTCAAAATCCCGCTTCATTCGAGCCCCTCCTTGTGGTATGATGTCATTGGATGATGTCTTCCAGCGCGTCCGGGTCCAGCACGGTGACCGTTCCCCGGCCCAAGGTGACGATGCCCCGGCCGGCAAACTGGTTGAGCATCCGGGTGACCACCTCCCGGGAGGAGCCGATGTACCGGGCGATCTGCTCGTGGGTGGCGGAGAAGGACGGGGATTTCCGCCGCTGGCTCTCCTCCAGAAGGAAGGTGGCCAGGCGCTTTTCCAGGCTGAGGAAGATGATCTGCTGCATGGTGTGCAGCACGCTGGAGTACTGCCCCACCGCCTGTTTATAGACCAGGCGCTCCACATCCCGATTGGCGTTCATCAGCCGGGAGAGGATAGGGGCGGGCAGGATGGAGATGTCCGCGTTGACCTCCGCGGTGATCTGGCTTTCAAACTCCAGGCTCTGCAGCACGCAGGCGGCGGAGAGAATGCAGGCAGATCCCTTTTCTACACGGAAGACGGTGATCTCCCGCCCCTCTTCAGAGAGGATGGAAAAGGCCAGCCGGCCCCGCCGGACGAAGATGAGGCCCACGCAGGCATCGCCATGGCGGTGGACCACCTGCCCCTTCCGGCAGGAGACCTGCCGCATGGAGCGGTCCAGGAGATCCTGCTCCTCCGGGGTGAGGTAATTGTAAAAGGAAATTTCTCGGTTCATGGGAATCTCGTCCTCTCTGGCCGGAACATGGCCACCCTGTGGGTTTTTTCAGGATTCGTGACAAAATCACTGTGGTTGGGGTGATTTCATGGTAGTATCATACCATAAACAAGAAAGCCGACACAACCTCTTATTCCATATTTTCATTCGATCATCAGAAAGGAGAACCACATCATGGATATGAAGTTCTACAAATGTTCCCACTGCGGCAACATCATCGCCTATGTCGATCCCAAGGGCCCCAAGGTTTCCTGCTGCGGCGAGGAGATGAAGGAGCTGGTGGCCAACACCACCGACGCCGCCACCGAGAAGCACGTCCCCGTGGTGGAGATCGACGGCAACCTGGTCACCGTCACCGTGGGCTCCACCATCCACCCCATGGAGGAGAAGCACTCCATCCAGTGGATCAGCATCCAGACCGAGCAGGGCAACCAGCGCAAGGCCCTCAAGCCCGGCCAGGAGCCCAAGGCCGTCTTTGCCATGGCCCCCGGCGACAAGTTCGTGGCCGCCTATGAGTACTGCAACCTCCACGGCCTGTGGAAGAAAGCCTGACTTTCTTGCCTTACCAACCAGCTCCCGTGCCCCTTCCGGGCACGGGAGTTTTTCTGCCCTTACGCCCCAGAAAAGCCCCTGCTTGGTTGCACAGGCAACGCAGATTCTCCGGGCAAAGGGGTAAAATAATGGCATCACCGCCACTGGCGAGAAAGAAAACGAGGTTATGACTATGAAAAAGAAATTCCTTGCCCTGCTCCTCTCCGCCTGCCTGGCCGCCGCCCTGTGCGCCGGCTGCGGAAGCACCGATACCCCCGCAGAGGACACCCCCACCGAAGACACCACCGCCGCCGAGACCGGCGAGCAGACCACCATCCGCCTGGGCGGGCTGAAGGGCCCCACCTCCATGGGCATGGTGAAGCTCCTGGCCGACAACGACGCCGGCACCACTACCAACCACTACGAGTTCACCATGGCCGGCTCCGCCGACGAGCTCACCCCCAAGATGCTCCAGGGGGAGCTGGATATTCTGGCCGTGCCGGTGAACCTGGGCTCCGTTCTGTACAACAACTCTGAGGGCTCCGTCCAGCTGCTGGCGGTGAACACCCTGGGGGTCATCTACATCGTGGAGAACGGCGGCCAGACCGTCACCGACTGGAGCAGCCTGAAGGGCCAGACTATCTATGCCACCGGCAAGGGCTCCACCCCTGAGTATGCCCTGAACTACCTCCTGGAGGAAAACGGCCTGGACCCCGCCTCTGACGTCACCATCGAGTGGAAGAGCGAGCCCTCGGAAGTGGTGGCCCTGATGGCCGCCGAGGACCACGTCATCGCCATGCTGCCCCAGCCCTTCGTCACCGTGGCTCAGAGCAAGTTCCCCGACCTGCAGGTGGCCATCGACCTCACCCAGGAGTGGGACAAGCTGGACAACGGCAGCCAGCTGAACACCGCCGGCCTCATCGTCCGCACCGAGTTTGCCCAGGAGCACCCCGACGCCGTGGCCGCCTTCCTGGAAGAGTACGCCGCCTCCACCCAGTACGTCAACGACAACGTGGCCGAGGCCGCCCAACTGGTGGGCCAGTACGACATCGTGGAGGCCGCGGTGGCGGAGAAGGCCATTCCCTACTGCAACATCGTCTGCATCACCGGGGAGGAGATGAAGACCTCCGTGGAGGGGTATTTCCAGGTCCTCTTTGACCAGAACCCCCAGTCCGTGGGCGGGGCCCTGCCCGGGGATGATTTCTATTACATCGCCCAGTGACCCCAGAGGAAAGGAGACCCTCCATGGCCCTGGAAACCAAGCAAGAGATCCTGGACATTCTGACCATGCCGGAGGCGGCCTTCTGGGCGGAGGTCGCCCCGGAGGCCCGGCGGACCTGCCAGGCCCACTTCGGCGACACCCTGCTGGTGACGGCCATGCTGGCCTACACCAACATCTGCAAAAACCAATGCCTCTACTGCGGCATGCGGGCGGGGAGCAAAATCCCCCGCTACCGCATGCTGCCGGAGGAGATCCTCCCCCTGGCCCAGCGGGCCCGGGAGGCCGGCCTGGGGCGGATGTTCCTCCTGGCCGGGGAGGACCTCCACTACGGGTTTGACAACCTGCTCACCCTGGTGTCCGGCCTGCGTCAGCAGGGCTTCACCATCGCCCTGGGGGCGGGGGAATTCTCCCGGGCACAGTACCAGGCCCTCCACGACGCCGGGGTGGAGGAGTATGTGCTGAAGTTCGAGATGTCCCACCCGGACAGCTTTCAGCGGCTGAACCCCTCCACCACCTATGCCAAGCGCCTGGGGTGCGCCCGGTGGATCCGTGAGGCTGGGATGAAGCTGGCCTCCGGCAACATCGTGGACTGGCCCGGCCAGACCCTGGACGAGCTTGCCGACGACATTCTCCTGATGAAGGAGCTGGAGATCAGCTGGGCCCCCAACATCCCCTATCTCCCCGCGGCCAACACCCCCCTGGCCCAGGAGGGTGGGCCGGGGAGCTTTCTGCTGAACAACAAGGAGATGGCCATCCTCCGCCTGATGATGCCGGAGATCAAGATCACCGCCCAGCAGCCGGGGGTGAACCCCAAAACCGGCCTGGCCGACGAGACGGGAAACCTCAACGCCATCGCCTGCGGGGCAAACCTCCTCTTCTGCGACCTGCTGCCGGATGCCCAGGCCGACGCCTTCCGCCCCATTGACCAGCGGCACGTCTCCGGCCTGGGGCACTGCGAGGACGTGGCCCGGCTGGCCGGCCTGACCTTGGATTTGGGGGGCGTGTGACATGGGCATCCAAGACACCCCCCAGGCCAGCCGCCTGCACATCGGCCTGTTCGGCCGGCGCAACGCGGGAAAGTCCTCCCTCATCAACGCCCTCACCGGGCAGGCGACCTCCCTGGTCTCCCCTGTTGCCGGCACCACCACGGACCCGGTGGCCAAGTCCTTTGAGCTCCACGGGGTGGGGCCGGTGGTCTTCCTGGACACCCCGGGGCTGGACGACGCCGGCCCCCTGGGCCAGCTCCGGGTGGCGGCCACCCGCCAGGCCATGGAAAAAACCGACCTGGCCATCCTGGTGTTCTCCGGCCCGCCCGGGGAGGAAGCGGCGTGGTTCCGGCAGCTCCAGGCCCGGAAAATCCCGGTGCTGGCAGTGCTGAACCAGTGCGACCGGCTGGAAGGCCTGCCTACCCTGGAAGCGGCCATCGCCCAGGCCTTGGATGGGCTTTCCGTCCTGCCAGTGAGCGCCGTGACGGGGGCGGGCATCCCCCAGCTGCGCCAGGCCATCGCCCAGGCGGTGCCCGATGACTTCTGGGACCTCACCATCACCGGCAGCCTGGCCCGGCCGGGGGATGTGGTCCTTCTGGTGATGCCCCAGGACCTCCAGGCCCCCAAGGGGCGGCTGATCCTCCCCCAGGTGCAGACCATCCGGGAACTGCTGGACAAGAAGTGCTCAGTGATGAGCTGCACGGCAGACTGCCTGCCCGCCACCCTGGCGGCTCTCCAGGCCCCGCCCCGGCTCATCATCACCGACTCCCAGGCCTTTCCCGCGGTGTGGAAGGTCAAGCCGCCGGAGAGCCTGCTGACCTCCTTCTCCATCCTCTTTGCCGGGTACAAGGGGGACATCCACGCCTTCTTGGAAGGGGCCCGGGCCATCGCCGGCCTGACGGAGGCTTCCCGGGTCCTGATTGCGGAGGCCTGCGCCCACGCTCCTCTGACGGAGGACATCGGCCGGGAGAAGATCCCCCGGCAGCTGCGGAAACTGGTGGGCCAGGGGCTGTCTTTCGACTTTGTCCGGGGGAAGGACTTCCCCGCGGACCTCTCCCCTTACGACCTGGTGATCCACTGCGGGGCGTGTATGTTCAACCGCCGGCACGTTCTCAGCCGCATCGCCCAGGCGGCGGAACAGGGCGTGCCCATCAGCAACTACGGCGTGGTCCTGGCCTATCTGGCCGGGATCCTGGATAAAGTGTGTTACGCGGAATAATGGGAAACGCCCCCTGCTGCCGGATACTCTCCGGCAGCAGGGGGCGTGCGTTTTAGAAGCGGAAATAGATGAAGGGGTTATAGACCGAACTGATGATGAAGAGTACGCTGGCCACCAGGACCAGGCCATAGCCCAGGTCCGCTGCCAGGGCTCCAGGGAGCTTTTTCGGCCGGGGCAGCTTGGGGAAGATGGGAAAGGCGCACAGGAAGGCCACAGGGAGGACGAACAGGCCCAGCAAAAGGTCGGAATTCCCCGCGGCGATCCGGAGAAGATCCGTACTCTGCCACACGAACATGGTGTGCAGGGCGTGGGCCAGGTCGGAGAAATCCGTCCGGTTAAACAGCACCCAGCCCAGATTCACCACGAAGAAGGCATAGACCCACCGCACCAGAGAGGGCAGCTTCTCCAACAGGGGGCCTAAGAGGAACTTTTCCAGGATCAGCAGGCCGGCGTAATACAGTCCCCAGAGCAGGAAGTTCCACGCCGCCCCGTGCCAGAATCCTGTGAGTCCCCAGACAATGAGGATGTTCCGCACCCATTTGCCCCGGCTGACCCGGCTGCCGCCCAAGGGGATGTAGACATAGTCCCGGAACCAGGAGGACAGGGAGATGTGCCACCGCCGCCAGAACTCCGTGGCCGAGCGGGAGAGATAGGGGTAGTTGAAGTTCTCCAAGAAGTGGAACCCAAACATCCGCCCCAGGCCGATGGCCATGTCGCTGTAACCGGAAAAGTCAAAGTAGATCTGCATCGTGTAGGCAAAGGCCGCCACCCAGTACATGGTCGTCCCATAGACCTCTGTGCTGCCTCCATAGATGCTCTCTGCCACAACGGCCACCTGGTTGGCCAGGAGGACTTTTTTCCCCAGGCCCAGGATGAAGCGCTTCAGGCCGGCTTCCACGTCCTCCCAGGTCTCCTTCCGGTGGAGGATCTCCTCCTCAATGGTGCTGTAGCGCACGATGGGGCCGGCGATCAGCTGGGGGAAAAAGCTGATATACAGCAGGAGGTAGCAGAAATTCCGCTGCAGCCGCACCCGTCCAAAGTAGAGGTCAATGACATAGGAGAGGATCTGAAAGGTGTAAAAGCTGATGCCGATGGGCAGCAGGATCTGGGGCACGGCCCAGTCCTGGTGGAGAAGCAGGCAGAGGTTCTCCCCGAAAAAGGTGAAGTACTTAAAGATGAGAAGGTTCAGAAGCACCAGGCACACGGTGCTCCAAAAAACCACCCGTTTGATGCGGGGCCGCCCTTCCAGGGCCACCATAACCCGCCCTCCAAAATAGGCCACCACTGTGGCGGCAACCATAAGCACCACGTACTTTGGTTCCCCCCAGGAGTAGAACAGCAGGGAGAGCACCAGAAGCAGGCCGTTTCGGTAGGTCCGGTTGTTCCAGAGGAAGTATGGAATCACTGCCAGGGGCAGGAAAAGATAGAGAAAGGTTAAACTGCTGAATACCATAGGGTCATGCCTCCGGGTCAAAGGTATCCTGGACGAAATAATCGATGTTGCCCAGAAGAAGGACCGACGAGATCCCATGCTCCTTGGTATAGGCAGACAGATCGAAGGGATGGCCCATGCTGTGCTCGTAATAGCGCAGGTCCACCGAATACAGGGTGTCATAATGGGAGGCCAGGAGCTTGAGAATGGCGTTGTCAAAAGACTCCCCCAACACCAGCAAGCTGCCCCGGCCCTGGGTGCCGGTGGAAAACACCGTCTCCCCATTGTCTCCGCCATAGAAATTGCCATAGGTCAGGGAAAGGCTGCTGGTCCCCTGGAGGAAGGCCGCCTGGTCCCCGTAATCCACCCCGGACGCTCCGTTGATGGAGATCGACATGGCGGGAAAATCATAGGGTACGGCATAGAAGGGCTCCGTGAGAATTCCCTCGGCGCCGATGTTGCCAGCTTTCACCCCGCTGAACGCGTCGCCCACCAGCTGCGCTTCCCCTGCCGGCTGGAGGACAGGCCCCTGACAGCCCAGCAAGTCGTGGAGCTGGCAATAGCCCTCATAGGAGCCTGCGTAGTTCCAGTGGGTGTCTGTTTTGTAAAACTTTTGGGCAAACTCCGCAAAGCTGTCCACGGTAAAGACCGCCTGCCGCTCCGCAGGCAGATCCAGCCCCGACAGGAGGTACTCCGCCAGGCCGCTTTTCTCCCCTGTGATAAAGTCGATGTCGGTGTCTTTCTCAATGTAATAGACGTAAAAGTCCAGCTCCGGGTGGCGGGCAAAGGTGGCGTTGAGGGCCTGGATCTTGCGGTCCAGGTCTTCCTGGCTGGTCTCCAGGGTGCGGGTCCAGTTGACAAGATAGTTCTCTCCAAAAAGGCGGAGGCCTTCGTAGGCGACGTACTGGGTTTTTTCCTCCCCGTACAGGGCGTCCACCATAGACAGCACCCAGCGGGCATGGGTCCGGTTGTAGAAAGATTTCATGGTCTGGGCCAAGGGAACCTGGTCCATCAGGCCGGCCTCCACACCGTCCTGGAAGGTGGTGTCCAGATAGCCAGCCACAGAAACCGCCGGCATTTGCTCAGCGTACCGGTTTTCGTAGCTGTTGATGGCCTTCGGGGCCCAAATAGACCGTGCCAGCCCCAAGGTCAAAAAGGCAATGACCGCCAGGACAAACAGTTTCTGCAAGCATTTCATGGCCCTCTCCCCTTTCCTCCAGAGTGTCAATCTTCCCCCTTAAACTTATACCCAATCCCCCGGACGGTCTCGATCCGGCGGCCGGCATCGCCCAGTTTCTGGCGGAGGGTGCGGATGTGGACATCCACCGTCCGGCTCTCCCGGCCCATGGCGTCCTGCCAGACCTTGTCCAGGATCTTGTCCCGGGAGAGAACGATGCCCCGGTTCTCCACCAGCAGGCAGAGCAGTTCAAACTCCTTGAAGGTCAGAGAGATGTCCTGCCCATCCACCCGCACCAGGTGGCGGGAGGGGGAGACCTCCAGCCCGTCGAAGTGATACTCCTCCGACTCCGGCAGGTTGTTGTACCCCGCCGCCCGGCGGATCAGCGCCCGGATGCGGGAGAGGAGCTCCATCATCCGGAAGGGCTTTTGGACATAGTCGTCCGCCCCGGCGTCCAGGGCAAGGACCGTGTCGTACTCCGTGCCTTTGGCGGTGAGCATCATCACCGGCACAGCCCGGGTGGCCCGGTCCGCCCGGAGCTTGCGGAGGATGGACAGGCCGTCCTCCTCCGGCAGCATGATGTCCAGCAGGACCAGGGCCGGGCGCTCCTGCTCCACCGCGGCCCAGAAGGCGGAGGGGCGCTCAAAGCCCTCCGCCGGCAGCCCCGCGTTGTTGAGGGTATAGAGAACCAGCTCCCGAATGCTGGCGTCGTCTTCCACGAAATAGATCATCGCCCTGCTCCCTTCTCCCGGCTGGGTGTTCTGGATATGGAAAAAGGTCTTGTCACAAAGACAAGACCTTTTTCATGGAGGCGCCACCCAGATTTGAACTGGGGGTGAAGGTTTTGCAGACCTCTGCCTTACCACTTGGCTATGGCGCCATCTGGAGCGAGTGACGAGGCTCGAACTCGCTACCTCCACCTTGGCAAGGTGGCGCTCTACCAGATGAGCTACACTCGCAGATCCGCTGCGGCAGGTGCCGCAGCGTGGTGCCCAGGGCCGGAATCGAACCAGCGACACGCGGATTTTCAGTCCGCTGCTCTACCAACTGAGCTACCTGGGCATATCGGGGCACGGGTCCGTACCCCTTGGCGACGCGGAAGGGACTTGAACCCTCGACCTCCGGCGTGACAGGCCGGCGTTCTAACCAACTGAACTACCGCGCCAAATGACAGGTGGTGGGAACAACAGGGCTCGAACCTGTGACCCCATGCTTGTAAGGCATGTGCTCTCCCAGCTGAGCTATGCTCCCGTTGCGCCGCGTGTAAAGTGTGCAACACTCAAGCGGCGAAGCTTATTATATCGAAGAGCAGATAGTTTGTCAAGGGATTTTCCAAATATTTTTTCTTTTTTCCGGGGCGGCCTTTCCCGGGGCCGGAGCCCCCCTGGCCCCCTCACAGGGAGGCGGCCAGGGCCTCCAGCTCGTCTTTCTCAAACACATGGACGGCGTCGCAGAACTGACAGGTCATCTCCGCCCTGCCCTGCTCCTGGATGAGGTTTTCCAGCTCCTCCTTGCCCAGGCTGATGAGGGCTCTGCGCATCCGCTCCCGGCTGCAGTAGCAGCGGTACTCCACAGGGGAGGTCTCCAGCAGCTCCAGGTCAAAGCCGGCCAGGACCAGGCGGAGGAGGTCCTCCGGGGTGTCCCCCTGACTCAACCTGGCGGTCACCGGGCCTGCCTTGGCGATGCCCGCCTCGATCTTGTCGATCATCTCGTCGGTGGCGCCGGGGAGCAGCTGGATGAGGTATCCCCCCGCCGCGGCCACCGACAAATCCCGGTCCACCAGGACCCCCAGGGCGCAGGCGGTGGGGATCTGCTCGCTCTCCACGAAATAGGAGGTGATGTCCTCCGCAATCTCCCCGGAGACCAGGGGGACGGTGCCCACATAGGGTTCCTTCAGCTGCAGGTCCTTGATGACGGTGAGGGACCCGTCGGTCCCCACGGCACGGCCCACGTCCAGCTTGGCGGGGCCCTTCAGGGGGAGGTCCACCTGTCCGTTCTGCACATAGCCCCGGACGTTCCCGTCGCTGTCGGAGACCGCCAGGATGGTCCCCAGGGGGCCGCCCCCCTGGACCCGGATGGTGACGGAGCCGTCCTGCACCTTGAGCTGCTGCCCCATCAGGGAGGTGATGAGGAGGGTGCGGCCCAGGGCAGCCGTGGCCACCGGCAGGGTGTGGTGGATCTCCCGGGCCCGCTGGACCAGCCCCCGCCCCTGGATGGCCATGGCGGTGATGGGGGCGTCTTTGGCAATCATTCGTACAATATAATCCATAGTATGCCTCACTTCTTTGCAGTTTCCTTGGGTTTGTGGGCGGTAAAGAAGATGCGCTCCTCCCCCGCCTGGGGCGGCCGGAGTTTCCGGTCCCCGTAGAGGCGGATCCTCTGAAAGCCCGCCTTCTGGAGGGCGGCAATGAGCTCCTCCGGGGAATAGGCCCGCTCCTCGTGGACCTCCGTCTCCCGCCGCCAGAGCCCGCCCTCCCGGGAAAACACGTCCATGACGTAGGTGCAGATCTGCCGCTTGGGGTGGTAGTCGGTGCGCCAGACGCAATAGGCGTCCTCCGTCTCGTCCAGGAAGACGCCCCCATCCAGCCCCTCCAGATGCCGGGGGGTGTGGACGTCAAACACGAACAGCCCCCCAGGCTCCAGGAACAGGTGGACCCGCTGAAAGGCCCGGTAGAGCTTGTCCGGCCGGGTGACGTGGTTGACGCTGTCCAGCAGGCAGACGCAGGCGTCCACCGTGCCGTAGAGGTCTAACTCCTCCATGGCCTGGCAGAGGAAGATGGGGGGCTCCCCTTCCCCTTCCAGTTCCTTCCCGGCGGCGATGGCCAGCATTTCCGGGGAAAAGTCCACCCCGATCATCTCATACCCCCGCTGGGCCAGGAGAAAGGACATGGTCCCCGTGCCGCAGGCCAGGTCCAGCACGGTCTTCACCGGCCGCTTTTCCCGGGAAAAGAGTTTTTCCAAAAAGTCGGCCCAGGCGGGGTAGCGCACGTCCTGGGTCATCTCGTCATAGCAGCCGGCCAGGGCGCGGTATGTCTCGTCCCAGCGGCTCACGGTTTCTTCTTCTCCTCCCACAGAGGTTCCAGCCGGGGCAGAACAGTCTGGTACCCCTCCGCGCCGTACTGCAAGCACCGGTTGACCCGGCTGATGGTGGCGCTGCTGGCGCCGGTTCGCTTGAGAATGTCCTGGTAGATCATCCCCTCCCGCAGATACATGGCTACCTCGATCCGCTGGCTCATGGCTTTCAGCTCCGTCACGGTGCACAGGTCCTCCATGAACCGGCGGCACTCGTCCGCGTCTTTCAGCTGCAGAAGGCTCTCATACAACAGCCCGTGGTCGTCGTTGGCGGTGGTGTGTTTCATGGTCTCTGCCTCCTTCGCCCTGGATTACTTTTCTATTTTAGCAAGGTGAATTGTGAATGTAAAGAGGGAAGATGCCTTTCTTTCCGGGAAAATTTCCAGAAAAAATGAAATTTTTTCTGTCCCCTCTTGCATCTTGAAAAAACGAGGATTATAATGAGTTGTACGTTTTTCCCTCCCTTCCGCTGGGGAACGGAAACCCCTGTTTTCTCACCGGATGGGCTGTTTTCTTGTGTTTTGAGGAGGAATTTCTGTGGTAAAAGCAATCGTAGGCGCCAACTGGGGCGACGAAGGCAAGGGAAAGATCACCGACCTTCTGGCAGAGCAGTCGGACATCGTGGTCCGCTTCCAGGGGGGCGCCAATGCAGGGCACACCATCATCAACGACTACGGCCGCTTCGCCCTGCACACCCTGCCCTCCGGGGTGTTCTATCGGCACATCACCAACGTCATCGGCAACGGCGTGGCCCTGGACATCCACAAGCTGGCAGAGGAGCTCACCGCCCTGGAGCAGGCCGGGGTCCCCGCCCCCAACCTGATCGTGTCGGAGCGGGCCCAGCTCCTGCTACCCTATCACATCCTCCAGGACACCTATGAGGAGGCCCGCCTGGGAGGCCACGCCTTCGGCTCCACCAAGAGCGGCATCGCCCCCTTCTACTCGGACAAGTACGCCAAGATCGGCATCCAGGTCTGCGACCTCTTCCAGGAGGACCGCCTGCGGGAGCACCTGGCCCACGCGGTGGAGATCAAGAACATCCTCTTCCAGACCATGTACCACAAGCCGCCGGTGGACGGGGAAGAGCTCTTCGCCCAGCTGCTGGCGCTGCGGGAGGTCATCCGCCCCTATGTGGGGGACGCCGTGACCTTCCTCCACCAGGCCTGCCAGGAGAACAAAGCCATCCTCCTGGAGGGGCAGCTGGGGGCCATGAAGGATCCCGACCTGGGCATCGTGCCTATGACCACCTCCTCCCACACCCTGGCCGCCTTCGGCTGCGTGGGGGCGCCAGTGCCCCCCACCGCCATGGAGGAGATTATCTGCGTCTCCAAGGCCTATTCCTCCTGCGTAGGGTCCCAGACGGAGCCCTTTGTCAGTGAGCTGCTGGGAGAGGCCGGGGACGAGCTCCGCCGCCGGGGCGGCGACAAGGGCGAGTTCGGCGCCACCACCGGCCGGCCCCGCCGGGTTGGGTGGTTTGACACCGTGGCCACCCGCTACGGCTGCATGATCCAGGGCGCCACCCAGGTAGCCCTGACCTGCCTGGATGTCCTCAGCTACCTGGACGAGATCCCCGTGTGCACCGCCTACGAGATCGACGGCCAGGTCACCAAGCAGTTCCCCGTCCCCGCCCTGCTGGAGCGGGCCAAGCCGGTGTTCACCACCCTCCCCGGCTGGAAGACGGACATCCGGGGCGTCACCGACTACAATGCCCTCCCCGCCAACGCCCGGGCCTATGTGGACTTCCTGGAAAAGGAAATCGAGACCCCCATTCGCATCGTCTCCACCGGGCCCAAGCGCCACGAGATCGCCATGCGGCCGTAAGGGCAGCCTTTCCAATGCCATGCTCGCCAGGCCAGCCGGCGCGGGATCCCGTGCCGGCTGGCCTGCGCTGTCCGGGGGTTACTCCTCCATGGCCTCCCGCAGCTTGGCCAGGGCCTTTTTCTCCAGGCGGGAGACATAGGACCGGCTGATGCCGCAGGCGGCGGCGATCTCCCGCTGGGTGCGGGGGCCCTCCCCGTCCAGCCCGTACCGGAGGGAGATCACCTTGGCCTCCCGGCCGGTGAGGCAGTGCTCCACGCACCGGCGGACCTTGGCACAGGCGTCCCGGGCGTCCAGGTTTTCCAGCATGTCGTCGTCCACGCTGATCACATCCATCAGGGACAGGGCGTTGCCCTCCCGGTCGGCGTCCAGGGAGTCGGAGAGGGAGACGTCCCCCTGGTACTTCCGCTGGCTGCGGAAATACATGAGGATCTCGTTTTCGATGCACCGGCTGGCATAGGTAGCCAGGCGGACCTTTTTGTCCGGCTTAAAGGTGGAGATCCCCTTGATGAGCCCGATGGTGCCGATGGAGATCAGGTCATCCTGGTCCCCGGCCTGGACATAGTATTTTTTCAAAATGTGGGACACCAGGCGGAGATTGTGCTCCACCAGCTTGTTCCTGGCTTCCAGGTCCCCCTGGGCGCTGCGGGCCAGGTATTCCCGCTCCTCCTCCGCCTTCAGGGGCCGGGGAAAGGAGCCGGCGTTCCCCAGGCGCAGGGGGAAGCAAATGGTGTGGAGCAGCAGCAGTATCCATGCTGAGATCATTGACAGCACCTCCTGTGCCCTACTCTATTCCCCGGCGGCCTGTCTCTATTTCTTCCCCTTGCCAGCGAACTGGGGCAAGGTTGGTTTTGGGCGGGTTTTTGCCGGGAATGTTTGGGTTTTGTGTCCTAATCACAGAGGAAGCCGGGATTTTGGGGTATCATAAGGCCAACAAGAAAAACAACGACTCTTGAAAGGAGTGCTGAATATGGCTATCACCACCATCAACCAGAATAACTTTGAGGAAAAGGTCACCAAGGCCACCTCCCCCGTCCTGCTGGACTTCTGGGCTGCCTGGTGCGGCCCCTGCACCATGCTCTCCCCCGTGGTGGAAGAGCTGGCCCAGGAACACCCTGAGATCGCCTTTGGCAAGGTCAACGTAGACGATGCGCCGGAGCTGGCCCAGAAGTTCCAGATCTCCGCCATCCCCACCCTCCTTCTCTTCCGGGACGGCAAGCCTGTGGATATGTCCATCGGCGTGAAGTCCAAGGCAGAGCTGGAAGCCTTTTTGAAGTAAGCAACCCCTCGGATGATTTTCCCTCCATCTCTCTCATACACGCAGCAAGGCCTGCCGGGAAACAAACCGTTCCCGGCAGGCCTTGCGTTGTTTTACCTGGTCAAAGGGCGTGCCCCCGCCCTGTTACGGCAGGGCGGCTTCCTCCTCCGCCGGGACCACATAGGCGCTGTGGAACCGCTGGAGGAGGGTGGCCACCTGGGCCCGGGTGGCGGTGCCGGCGGGGTCCAGGATATTGTTCTCCTTCCCCTGGATGAGGCCGGCGGCACTGGCCCAGGCCAAGGGTGTCCGGGCGTACTCCTGGATCTGCTCCCAGTCGGTGAACTGGAACAGGTTCCCCTGCTGAGACACATCCCACTTCTTCCAGGCGGCGTAGCGGTAGAGGATGGCCGCCATCTGCTGCCGGGTCACCGGGGCGTCGGGAGAAAAAGTGGTTTCCGTAATCCCCTTGACGATGCCGTTCCAGGCCGCCCAGGCGATGGGCTGGGCGTAGTACAGCTCCGGGTCCACGTCGGTGAATGGGCTCCAGCCGCCACCCTGGGGACTGCCCTCCATGCGGTAGAGGATGGTCACCAGCATCCCCCGGGTGGTAGCGCCGTCGGGGTTAAAGGTGGCCTCTGCGGTGCCGTTCATCAGGCCGTAGGCATAGACGTAGTAGACGCTGTCATAGTACCAGTCGCTTTCCTTCACATCGGTGAAGGGGAATGGAGGCCACTTCTGAGTGGCCTCCTCCGGGACCATGGTCCCGGCCACAGTGACATTTCCGGCGGGCATGGAGAAGGTGTAGATCCCCTCCCCCATGTCTTTCACGGAGACCGTCCCCGGGGCCAAGGCGTCGCTGGTGACGGTGAGGGTGTCCACCAGGTATCCCTCCGCCGGTTTCGT
>DXDK01000081.1 GCA_019115545.1 Candidatus Evtepia faecavium | reverse complement strand
CCCCTCCCACGCCGGGTCTTACGGCGTCTACGGAGCCTACGAGATTCCCCTGGGGAAGGAGGACACCCTCACCTTGGAATACAACCACTTCGGCACAACCTTTCCCATTCATTTCTCCCGGGAGGAGGTGTGTCCATGAAAAAATTGCGCACCCGCCGGCAGATTGCCCTCCGACGGATCCTAGCGGCAATTTTATGCCTGCTGGCCCTGGTGGGGCTCTCCCTCCTGAGCAAGCTCCCCTATCTCTCCCCCTCCAGTGCCATTGCCGCGGCAGAGCGAGAACTGGCCTGCGGCCCCACGGAAGTCCTGGCCCAGCGGCGGGAAGGGGAGGCCACCTTCCTGCTGTCTTGGAATGACCAGGTCCTCTTGGCCAACATGGTCTCCCCTGCCTTCTGGCGGGGCAACATCCTGCCCGGCCAACCCCTGTACTACGCCGACCGGACCCGGGACGCCCAGCAAGGGATCGCAGCCGCTGGCTTCCGGTTTTACAACCAGGACACCCGTCAGGGGTGGGGCCAGTGGGCCGGCCTGGTCACCGGCTGGCCGGAGGCAGTCTCCGTCCGCCTCACCGGGCCGGAGGCACCAGAGCCCATGGAGGCAGCCCTCCAGCCCACGGGGAAAGGGGATCGGTACTTCTGGATCCACCGGCCTTACACAGGAGAGGCGCTCTGCCCCTCCTACACCCAAATCACCCTCCTCGACGAGGCAGGCCACGCGCTGACTACCGCCCCCATCACAAACCCTGAACATTTCACCATCATCAGCCCTAGTCAAGGGGTGGCCCTGTTTTAGGCAGCAAAAAAGGACGGCTCTCGCCGTCCTTTTTTCTATGCGCTGATGTACTTATTCCTCGGGCTTGTCCTCGTCCTCGTCCAGAGGCTCGTCGGTGAGGTCCAGGGAGAACTTGTCCCCGCAGTTGGGGCAGGTGACTTCCCCGATGTCCAGGACGCTCTCGTCAATGACGATGTCCGCGCCGCAGCTGGGGCAGGCGATCTGGAAGAAATCGTCGTCGTCCAGGGTGGAGCAGCTGCCGCAGCAGCCCTCGTCGTCGTCCTCGTCGTCCTCGTCAAAGACCACCATCTCCATATCGGACAGGTCCTCGGCCATGGACTCCATCCCGTCGGTGAGGGCTTCCACCTCCACCTCCAGGTCCTCCACGGCGAAGCCCACGTCCTCCAGGACGTCGATGATCTTGGCGATGAGCTTGCCCTCCTTGGAGGCCTCCTTCTCCAGGTCCAGCCCGTCGGCCAGGCCCTTCAGGTAGGCCACTTTCTCCGAAATCGTCATAGTACTTTTCCGTTCCTTTCCCGTGCCGGGCTCAGCCCTTGGCACGCTCCAGATACTCACCGGTGCGGGTGTCGATCTTCACCTTGTCGCCGGTGTTGATGAACAGGGGGACCTTGATCTCCGCCCCGGTCTCCACGGTGGCGGGCTTGGTGACGTTGGTGGCGGTGTCGCCCTTAAAGCCGGGGTCGGTCTCGGTGACCTCCAGCTCCACGAAGGTGGGGGGCTCCACGGCGAAGACCTTGCCCTTGTAGCTGTTGACCTTGCAGAGCATGTTCTCCTTGACGAAGCGGAAGTTGTCCCCCAGCAGCTCCTTGGCGATGGGGATCATGTCGTAGGTCTCCTGGTCCATGAAGTAGTACAGGTCGCCGTCGTTGTAGCTGTACTCCATGTCCTTCTTCTCCACGTATGCGTTCTCAAACTTGGCGGTGGGGTTGAAGGAGGTCTCGGTGACCGCACCGGTGATGACGTTCTTCATCTTGGTGCGCACGAAAGCAGCGCCCTTCCCGGGCTTCACGTGCTGGAACTCCACCACCTGCATGACCTGGCCGTCCAGCTCAAAGGTGACGCCATTCCGAAAATCGCCGGCAGAAATCATAGTATTCATCCTCCAAACAAAATTGCCCTGCCGGCAGGTCTGCCGGCGGCTTACATTTCAGGCGGGCGTCCGGCCCGGAAGCCCCCGCCCGGCAAAAATAGATGGACTCTATTTTTATCCCATAATCGTTTTCTATTGTACAATACCTCGCCCGGTTTTGCAAGAGGCTTTGCCGGGCTGGCCCCCTTTTCCGGGGAATTTCTTTCCCCTCAGCCCCCCTCCGCCACCGCCAGGGCCTGGCGATAGGCCCTCTGCATGGCCAGGGCGTCCACGTCCTGGGTGCCGGCGCTCTCGCAGATCACCCGAGGGGTCCAGCCCCGGCGGGCCAGGGCCCGGCACAGGGGGCGGTAGTCCGGCCCGAAATAAGGCTGGTCAAAGGTCAGGTGGCGGGCCTCCCCGCCCCGGGGGGTGTACTCGATTTTTGAGAAATGGCTGTGAAAGACCCGGGCCCGGGCCTCCCCCAGGACCTGGACCATCCGGTCCAGCATCCCCTCCACCGCCGCCTCCCCGTCCAGGGCCCCCAGGGAGCGGGCGTAGAGGTGGCCGAAGTCCACACAGGGGAGCAGGCCCGCCTCGTCCTGGCAGATGGCCAGAACCTCCTCCAGATCCCCCAGCTGGTTGATCTTCCCCATGGTCTCGGGGCACAGGAGAATGTCCCCATAGCCCGCCTGGTCGCACCGGCGGCGGAGGGTTTGGAAAAAGGCCTTGGCGGTGGCCAGGGCGGCCTCCCGGGTGCGCTTCTGCAGGGCCCCGGTGTGGACCACCACCCGGTCGGCCCCCATCCACCGGGCCGCCTGGCAGGCCTTGAGCACCTGTCCCAGGGTCTTTTCCTGGCTGGCCGGGTCGGGGTTGGCGGGGTTGACAAAGTAGGGGGCGTGGAGGGAGAGGGCAACCCCCGCCTCTGCCGCTGCCCGGCCAATGGCCCGGGCGGTGGCCTCCCCCAGGTTCACCCCCTTGCCGCACTGGTACTCATAGGCCTCCAGCCCCTGGTCCCGGAGCCAGGGGGGCATGTCCTTGGACTGCTTTCCCCCCGCCTGGTAAAAGCCATCCGGGTTGCCGGCGGTGCCAAAACGGGCCCTCACAGGGTCTCCCCCCGCCGGGCCCCCGCCCGGAAGGGGGTCTCCAGGACGAAGCGCAGGAAGCGAAAGATGGTCCCGAACCGGATGGGGTGGACCAGCAGGGTGAGGACCCCGGCGTTGTTCCCCCCCCAGGTGTCGGTAAAGATCTGGTCCCCCACGATGGCGGCCTCCGCCGCCGTCACCCCCATCCGGGCCAGGGCCCGCCGAAAGCCCCCTGGCTTGGGCTTGCCCGCGTGACCCTCATAGGGCACCCCCAGGGCCTGGGCAAACCGCTGGGCCCGGCCGGGCCGCCGGCTGTTGGAGAGGATGAATAGGGTGATCCCCGCCCCCTCCAGGGCGGCCTTCCAGGCCCGGACCTGGTCGTTGGGTTCCGCCACCCCGTAGGGGACCAGGGTGTTGTCCAGGTCGGCCAGGAGGAGCTTCACCCCCCGGGCCCGGAGGCGGGAGAGGTCGATGGCGGAGACGTCGGGGAAGTAATAGTCAGGAACCAGGGGAAATTTCACGCTGTCACCTTCTAAACGCGCCCACATGGGCATAGGCTGGGAGCAGACTTCCCGTGGGGGAACGCTCTGTTCCCTGATTATACACGAACCGAAACCAATGGACAAGGGGGTTCCTTTTCTATGACACATCCTTCCCTGCGGCAGTTCCTCCTCACCCCGCCCCAGGACTGGGCCCAGGCCCGGACCTTCGGCCTGCCCCTGGCCCTGATGGCCTGGCAGCTAGACGGCCAGGGCCGGCTGACCCACGCCCCCCTCCCGCCCCAGGCCCAGGGGGGGCTGATGCTGGTGGGGGCCAGCCCGGACCTCTCCCCCGCCGCCGACCCCCGGCCGGGGGCAAGGGAGATCCTGGCCCAGTGCCGCAGCCGGGGCTTTGCCGGGGTGGTCCTGGATCTGGAGCAGCCCCCCACCCCCTACCTCGCCCAGCTCATCCGCCTGGTGGAGGAGGGGCTGGCCCAGCGCCAGGGGGGCCTGTTCCTGCCGGAGGCCTATGCCAACTTCTCCCGCCGGGCGGGGCTCTACCTCACCTCCGCCCTCTCCGGGGGCTCCCTCCGCCGGCGGCTGGAGGAGGCCGTGGCGCAATACGGCGCCCGCCGGCTGGTCCTCTGCCTGCGCCGGGCCCGGGAGGATTTCTACCTCCCCGCCGCCAAGGGGGTGGGGCACCCCATCTCCCAGGGGGAGCTGGAGCGGCTGCGGCGGCAGCTGGAGCCCTCGGTGTTCTTCTCCCCCGACCTGTGCGCCCGGTACTTCACCTACATGAGCCGGGAGACCGGGGCCCACTTCGTCCTCTTCGACGACGGCGAGACCCTGGCCAAGAAACGGGCCCTGGCCCTGGAGCTGGGGATCACCCGCTTCTTTCTCCTCTACCCGGAGGTGGAGGAATGGCTCCCCCAGCTGCTGGGGGCGTGAGACGCGCCAGGCGGGGGCCGGCACATGCCGGCCCCCGCCTGGTCCTTTTGCACGGAAAAACCATGTCCGGCGAAACGCCGGACAGGGTTTTTGTAACGATCAATAATACTTCTTGCGGTTCTTCCGGGCGGCCTCGGACTTCTTGCGCCGCTTCACGCTGGGGCTCTCGTAGTGCTCTCTTCTCCGCACTTCCGCCAGGACGCCGGACTTGGCGCAGCTGCGCTTGAAACGCTTCAGGGCGCTCTCCAGAGACTCGTTCTCCCGCACATGGATTTCAGACATTCGTTTTCCCTCCCTCCGAAGTGGTGGCCGGCTGCCACGCACCAAAGGGCCATTGTGAAATATGGCTTTAACAGTGGTATTATATGCAATTTCCCCGCGGTTGTCAAGGCCCCTGTCCAGAAAAGTTCTCTTTTCCCGAAAGGGCCCCCTCCGCCTTACTTCAGGATGAGGTTCATCAGCTTGTTGGGCACATGGATCACCTTCACCAGGTTCTTGCCCTCCATGAGCTTGGCAATCTTGGGCTCGGCCTTCACCACTTCCAGCACGGCCTCCTGGTCGCTGTTCATGGGGACGGTGACGGTGGCCTTCAGCTTGCCGCCCACCTGGACGGCGATGGTGACCTCCGAGGCCACGGTCTTGCTCTCGTCATACACCGGCCAGGCAGAGGTGCAGGCCATGCCCTCGAAGCCGAACTTCTCCCACAGCTCGTCGGCGATGTGGGGGGCGAAGGGGGAGAGCAGCTGGAGCAGGGTCCGGAACTCCGCCTGGTTCACGCCCTTGTCATAGAACTGGTTGGCCAGGGTCATCAGGGCCGCGATGGCGGTGTTGAACTTCATGCTCTCGATGTCGTCGGAGACCTTCTTGATGGTCTTGTGGAGCAGGGCCTCGTTGTCTTTGGAATAGGCCTCCCCCGGCTGCACCTGGTCGGCCAGGTTCCAGATCCGGTCCAGGAAGCGCTTGCAGCCCTTCACGGCGTTGTCCGACCACACGGCGGCCTTTTCAAAGTCGCCGATGAACATGATGTACATGCGCATGGTGTCCGCCCCGTACTGGGCCACCACGTCGTTGGGGTTGACCACGTTGCCCCGGGACTTGGACATCTTCTCCCCGCCCTCGCCCAGGATCATGCCGTGGCTGGTGCGCTTGTGATAGGGCTCGGGGAAGGGCACCACGCCCAGGTCATAGAGGAACTTGTGCCAGAACCGGGAATAGAGCAGGTGGAGGGTGGTGTGCTCCATGCCGCCGTTGTACCAGTCCACCTGGCCCCAGTAGTTCAGGGCCTCCTTGGAGGCCAGGGCCTGGTCGTTGTGGGGGTCCATGTACCGCAGGAAGTACCAGGAGGACCCGGCCCACTGGGGCATGGTGTCGGTCTCCCGCTTGGCCGGGCCGCCGCAGCAGGGGCAGGTGGTGTTCACCCAGTCGGTCATGGGCGCCAGGGGGGACTCGCCGTTGTCGGTGGGCTCGTAGCTCTCCACCTCAGGCAGCAGCAGGGGGAGCTGATCCTCGGGCAGGGGGACCCAGCCGCACTTGTCGCAGTGGACCAGGGGGATGG
The DNA here is from genome assembly GCA_019115545.1 of Candidatus Evtepia faecavium. GTDB lineage: Bacteria > Bacillota > Clostridia > Oscillospirales > Oscillospiraceae > Evtepia > Evtepia faecavium. The sequence goes on along the minus strand of DXDK01000081.1, from coordinate 9,852 downwards.
GCTCGCCCCAGTACCGCTGCCGGGAGAAGACCCAGTCCCGCAGCTTGTAGTTGACCTTGGCATGGCCGATGCCCTTCTCCTCCAGCCACTTGGTGATGACAGGGATGGCGTCCTTGACGGTCATGCCGTTGAGGAAGTCGGAGTTGACCATGATGCCGGTGTCGTCCTTCAGGGTGAAGGCTTCCTTCTCAATGTCGCCCCCCTGGACCACCTCGATGATCTCGCAGCCGAACTTCTTGGCAAACTCCCAGTCCCGGTCGTCGTGGGCGGGGACGGCCATGATGGCGCCGGTGCCGTAGGACACCAGGACATAGTCGGAGATGAAGATGGGGATCTGCTTGCCGTTGACGGGGTTGATGCCCATGACCCCCTCCAGCTTCACGCCGGTCTTCTCCTTCACCAGCTCGGTGCGCTCGAAGTCGGACTTCCGGGCGGCGGCCTCCACGTAGTCGGTGACCGCGTCCCAGTTGGTGATGGCCCCCTTCCACTTTTCGATGTAGGGGTGCTCCGGAGCCAGGACCATGTAGGTGGCGCCGAAGAGGGTGTCCGGCCGGGTGGTGTAGACCACCAGGTCATCCCCCTGGGTGGTGGGGAAGGTGACCTCGGCGCCGGTGGAGCGGCCGATCCAGTTCTTCTGCTGGATCTTTACCCGCTCGATGAAGTCCAGGTCGTCCAGGTCGTCGATGAGCCGCTGGGCATACTCGGTGATCTTCAGCATCCACTGGCTCTTCTCCTTGCGGATGACCTCGGAGCCGCAGCGCTCGCAGACGCCGTTGACCACCTCTTCGTTGGCCAGCACGCACTTGCAGGAGGTGCACCAGTTGACGGGCATGGAGGTCTTATAGGCCAGGCCCTTCTTGAACAGCTGGAGGAAGATCCACTGGGTCCACTTGTAATACTTGGGGTCGGTGGTGTCCACCACCCGGTCCCAGTCGAAGGAGTAGCCCAGCATCTTCAGCTGGTTGGTGAAGTTCTGGATGTTGTCGTGGGTGACCTTGGCCGGGTGGATGTGGTTTTTGATGGCGTAGTTCTCCGTGGGCAGGCCGAAGGCGTCATACCCCATGGGGAAGAGGACGTTGTACCCCTCCATCCGGCGCTTCCGGGCCACCACGTCCATGGCGGTGTAAGGCCGGGCGTGGCCCACGTGGAGGCCCTGGCCGGAGGGATAGGGGAACTCCACCAGGGCATAGAACTTGGGCTTGCTGTCCCCGGTGACGGCGTGGTAGCAGTTTTCCTTGGCCCAGCGGTCCTGCCATTTGCGTTCAATGCGGTTAAACTCGTATTTCAATCTGATCACACTTCCTGTTTCTCGAAATCAAGGGTTGGGGGTTGCGGGGGTCAGGGTTGGGGCTGGAGGATGTCGGTGAGGTCCACCTCCACCGCGTCCTGCCACAGACGGTCCAGGTCGTAAAAGGCCCGGGCCTCGGTATCGAACAGGTGGACCACCACGTCGCCGTAATCCTGGAGGATCCAGGTGCCCCCCCGGTGGCCTTCGATGTGGTGGGGAAGGATCCCCGCCTCCTTCATGGCCTTTTCCCCGGCGTCGGCCAGGGCCTTCAGCTGGGGGGCGGAGGTGCCGGTGCACAGGACGAAGTAGTCCGCCAGGGTGGTGAGGCTGTCGGTCTGCAGCACCCGGATGTTCTGGCCCTTCTTACTGTCCAGGGCCCGGGCCAGGGCCAGGGCCATCTCTTTCGGTGTCATAGTTCTTCCTTTCTCCCCGGGCGCGGGCCCGAAGGGCGTTTATTCGGTGGTACCCCCGCTGGCCGTCTCTTCGGTGGTCCCCTCCCCGCCGGTCTCCACCGGGAGGTTGTTCACCGTGGTGTCGTAGATGACGTGCTGCATATCCGGGGTGATGTCCTCCAGATAGGGGTTCAGATAGGTGTTCACCAGCTCCCGCAGGGCGCTGGAGTTCACAAAGACATAGGACTGGTAGTTCTGATAGGTGGGGCTCCACAGGGTGCCGGTGTAATCCCCGGGGAGGTTGTGGAAGCGCACCTGGGTGTCCCCCGACAGGAGGAACCGCTCCCCGAACCAGATCATCTCGCCGTAGTCCAGGTTGCTGTCCAGGTTGCGGTTGGCGATGTCCACGATGTCGTCGATCTTGGTGATGGTGCCCAGGCTGAGCATCTCCTTGGCCAGGGCCTCCAGGAAGGTGTGCTGGACCTCCACCCGGCCCACGTCGCCCACGGATAGGTTCTCCCCGCTGTTGTTCTTCCGCCAGCGGAGGACCCGCACCGCGTCCTCCCCGTTCAGGTGCTGCTCACCCGCCTGGAAGTGGATGTGCAAGTCCTGGGAGGGGTCGTCGTAGTCCATGTTGTAGGGCACGTTGTAGTCCACCCCGCCGATGGCGTCCACCAGCTCTTCCACGGCGTCCAGTTCCACCACGAAGTAGTAGTCCGGGGTGAAGCCAATGAGGTTCTTTACCTGCACCTGGAGCCCTTCGATGCCCCGGTTGTTGTAGACGGAGTTGATCTTCTTGATCTCCCAGGGCACGTCCACCAGGGTGTCCCGGTAGATGCTCAGCACGTCCAGGGTGGCGTTCTTCACGTCGTAGCAGCCCACCATGATGGTGTCGGTGTTGCCGCCACCGCCGTCATCCCGGCCCACCAGGAGGAAGGTGTACACATCCTCCCGCCGGCCGGCCCCCAGGATGCCGGGGTCGGTGCCGGCGCTCTCCTCCTCCTGGACGGGGATGTCCGGGGGACGGACGTAGAGCTGGTGAATGACCACCGCCGCCGCAGCCAGGGCCAGCAGCACCACCAGGACGATCACCAGGATCCTCTTCCGCCGCCCCTTTTTCGGGGGGCGCTCGCCCCCCTGGGGAGGCGGCGGCGGGGGCGGGTCATCCCCCCGGCGGGTGACGATGGGCTGCCAGTCGTCCTCCTCCACCTCCCGGCGGGAGGGGCGGGACCGAGGCCGGTCCTCCTCGGGGAAGTCGTCCTCCGGGGAAGGGGGCTCCTCCCGCCGGCGAACCCCGGCGGACTTGGGCCAGGGGTCGTCCCACAGGTCCTCCTGGACCTGGCGGCGGGCGGTCTGTTCCCAGTCCTCCTCATCCCACACGTCCTCCACTTCCTGGGGCGGGCGGGGGGCGCCCCGGTCCCGGTCGTACAGCCGGTCCCGGGGATCGTCCCAGAAGGCCTGGCGGTAGTCCTCGGGCATGGCGTTCTGCTCTTCATAGATGCGGGAATACACCCCCCGCTGGGCCTCCCGATAGGCCTGCTCCTGCTTTTTCTGGCGGGAGCGCTCTTCCTTTTCTCTCTGTCGTCTCTCTTCCTGGGAAAAGGGTCGGTCTTTCAACGGGTTTTCCTCCTCAATTCTTCCAGAGTTCCCCAGGTATTGGGGTGGACGGTGGCGCCTTTCTCCTTCAGGTCCTCGATGCTCATCTCCAGACCCAGGATCATGGCCCGGTCCAGGTCCTCCCACACCAGGCGGCGGAGTTCCTCCACCCCGTCAAAGTCCCGGGTGGGCTCCATGTAATCGGCCAGGTAGAGGATCTTGTCAAAGGTGGTCATCCCCGGCTTGCCGGTGGTGTGGGCGCTGATGGCCCGGCACTCCTCCTCCGGCTCGGCAAACACGTGCCGGGCCAGGGCGGCGGCGGACTTGGAGTGGAGGAGCTTGACGGACACGCACTCCAGCTCGTCCAGTTCCACCCCGTACTTGGCGCAGGTCTCCAGGTGCTGCTCCAGGGTCCAGTACTTGGTGCAGTCGTGGAGGATGGCCGCCCGGCGGGCCTTCTCCGGGGAGACCCCCCAGAAGGCGGCCAGGGCCGCTGCCGTCTCCTCGGTGCCCTGGATGTGGGGTAGGCGCTTGGCCTTCACCATGGCGTAGGAAATGGCCCGCAGATGCTTGTCGCTCAGCTGCTTCAGGTCCGCCTTGGTGCCGAAGAGACCCTCCCGGAGGATGTAGCCGTACACCGGCGTCCAGAGGTACTGGGCGGGGTCCACGTTGCCCCCGGTCCACTCCGAGGCCAGCATCCGCCGCAGGTCCCGGGAGGCGATCTCCTTCACCTGGGGCAGGGGGACCACCGTGGTGCGGGCGTGGTAGGTCTCCTCCAAAAACTTGCTCTGCTGGGCGAAGAGCTCTTCCGTGTCCTCCTCGTGGCGGGCGAAGGCCGCCACCCCGGCGTACTGGAAGATCCGCTCCGGCTGGTACCAGTTCTGCACCGTGAGGAACATGTCGGTCCCCATGAGCAGCCACAGCTCGTCCTCGGGGAAGGCCTGGTGGAGTTCCTCCACGGTGTCGGCGGTGAAGCTCTTCCCCTCCCGGCAGATCTCCAGGTCGGAGGCCTCCGCCCGGGGGCCCAGGCCGTCGGCCATCAGGGCCGCCATGGCCAGCCGCTGCTGGGGGGAGGCGGCCTCCACCGTGAGGTCCTTGTGGGGCGGCTCCCGGTCGGGGATGATGAGCAGCCGGTCCAGGCTCAGGGTTTCCATGGCCACCCGGGCTGCCTCCATGTGTCCCAAATGGGGCGGGTCAAAGGTCCCGCCATAGATTCCGATTTTCATGACGTGATTCCACCTGCTTTCCCAATCAGTTCTGGGTCGGTTTCTTTCTGTCCTTAATCAGTACGATGCGGTCTTTCTTCTCCTTGGTGTGGCTCTCCCGGTAGAGCACGAACTTGGTGCCGATTACCTGGACCGGCTCGCTGCGGGTGCGGCGGGCCAGCTCCTGGCAGGCCTCCCGGGGGGTGAGCATGGCGCTCTCCAGCACCCGGCACTTGATGAGCTCCCGGGCCTCCAGGGCCTCGTTGGCCTGCTGGACCAGGTTGTCCCCCAGGCCGTCCTTGCCGATCTGGAGGATGGTGTCCAGGCCGTTGGCCAGGCCCCGGAGCTGGGCTCTTTGTTTACTGGTCAGTTCCATGGCGTTGTCTCTCCCACGCTTTCTGAAATCCCGCCAGGGCACGGGCCCGGTGGGAGATCTGGTTTTTTTCTTCCGGTGTCAGCTGGGCCATGGTCTTGCCCAGCTGGGGCAGGTAGAAGATGGGGTCGTACCCGAAGCCGCCATCCCCGCTGGGCCCCTGGGCCAGGGTGCCGGGGCACTCCCCCCGGGCCATCACTTCCCCCCCGTCGGGGAAGGCGCAGCAGATGACGCTGACGAACTTGCAGGCCCGGTTGGTCTGCCCCGCCATGTTTTTCAGCAGGAGCTGCCAGCGGCCGGTGTCGTCCAGCCCCGGGCCGCCGTACCGGGCGGAGTACACCCCCGGCTGGCCGTCCAGGGCGTCCACCATGAGCCCGGAGTCGTCGGCAATGGCGGGCAGGCCGGTGGCCTCCATCACCGCCCGGGCCTTGATCCGGGCGTTTTCCTCAAAGGTGGTGCCGGTCTCCTCGGGCTCTAAGTCCACCCCCACCTCGGCCTGGGAGAGGACTTCCACCCCCATGGCCGAGAGGATGGTGCGCATTTCCACCATCTTTTTCTTGTTGTGGCTGGCCAGAACGACTTTCATGGGTTCCCTCCTTCCAGGGCGGCCTTCTGGATGGCCTGGAGTTCCCGGATGCCCTTGGCACACAGGTCCACCAGCTGCCGCTGCTCCTCCACGGTGAAGGCCCGGCCCTCGCCGGTGCCCTGGATCTCGATGATCTCCCCCTCGTGGTTCATCACGCAGTTGAGGTCCACCATGGCGGAGGAATCCTCCTCATAGCACAGATCCAGCATGGGCACGTCGTCCACGATCCCCGCGGACACGGCGGCCACGCAGGTGGTGATGGGCATCTCGGGGATGACCCCCGCCTCCACCAGCTTCCAGCAGGCGTAGGACAGGGCCACAAAGCCCCCCGTCACCGAGGCGGTGCGGGTGCCCCCGTCCCCCTGGAGGACGTCGCAGTCGATGGTGATGGTGCGCTCCCCCAGCTTTTTCATGTCCACCGCCGCCCGGAGGGCCCGGCCCACCAGGCGCTGGATCTCCGCTGAGCGGGGGGAGAGCTTCCCCTTGGAGATGTCCCGGCGGCTGCGCTCCCGGTTGGCCCGGGGGAGCATGGCGTACTCCGCCGTCACCCAACCCTCCCCTTCGGGGACGTGGGGCGGGGTGCGCTCCTCCACGCTGGCGGTGCACAGCACGTGGGTGCTGCCGCAGCGGATGAGGCAGCTGCCCTCGGCGAACCGGTTGACCCCGGGAAGGATCTCCACCGGGCGCAGCTGGTCGTTTTCTCTTCCGTCGATCCGAGCCATTGCTTGCTCCTTTCTATCGGCACAAGGCCGGTGCGGCCCGGCCCGCTGGGGGCCGGGCATTCTCTTCCATCAAATCAAAGCCTGGACAAAGGCCTCCCCGTCAAAGGGCTGCAGGTCGTCGATGCCCTCTCCCAGGCCCACGAACTTCACCGGCACCCCCATCTCCCGGGCGATGGCCACCACCACGCCGCCCTTGGCGGTGCCGTCCAGCTTGGTGAGGACGATGCCGGTGATGCCGGCGCTCTCCCCGAACTGCTTGGCCTGGATGAGGCCGTTCTGGCCGGTGGTGGCGTCCAGCACCAGGAGGATCTCCTTGGAGCTCTTCTCCCCCTCCCGGTCGATGACCCGGCGGATCTTGTTCAGCTCGTTCATGAGGTTCTGCTTGTTGTGCAGGCGGCCGGCGGTGTCCACCAGGACCACGTCGGCCCGCCGGGCCCGGGCAGCGTTCATGGCGTCAAAGACCACCGCGGCGGGGTCGGAGCCCTCCTCGTGCTTGACGATCTCCACCTGGGCCCGGTCGGCCCAGATGGTGAGCTGGTCGGCGGCGGCGGCCCGGAAGGTGTCCCCGGCGGCCAGGAGGACCCGGTTGCCTTCGGCCTTCAGCCGGTGGGCCAGCTTGCCGATGGTGGTGGTCTTGCCCACCCCGTTGACCCCGATCATGAGGACCACGGCGGGCTTGTCCGCCAGGTCCAGGGCGGTGTCCCCCACCGCCAGCAGTTCCATCAGGATCTCCCGGAGACAGGCCTTCACCTCCTCGGGGTCTTTGATCTTGTTCTCCTTCACCCGCTCCCGGAGGGTGTCCACCGCCTGGGTGGAGGTCTCCACCCCCATGTCGGAGAGGATGAGAGCCTCCTCCAGTTCCTCGAAAAAGTCCTCGTCCACGGAGAACAGGCCGGAGAAGATGTTCAGCTTCTTGATCTTATCGAATAATCCCATAGGGAAACCTCCTTGGTGACTCTCCCCTTACGCCGGGTGGCTGCCTAAGAGTTCCTCCGCCTGGCGGAGGTCCAGCTTCAGCACCCGGCTGACCCCCTGGCGCTCCATGGTGACGCCGTAGAGGACGTCGGCGGCCTCCATGGTCTCCCGCCGGTGGGTGATGAGAAGAAATTGGGTCTCGGCCGCCACCGCCCCCAGATACCGGATGAACCGGGCGCCGTTGGCCTCGTCCAGGGCGGCCTCGATCTCGTCCATGACGCAGAAAGGGGTGGGGTGGACCTTGAGAATGGCAAAGTACAGGGCGATGGCCACCAGGGCCCGCTCCCCGCCGGAGAGGAGGCTGATGGACCGCAGGGTCTTGCCCGGGGGCTGGACCTGGATGTCGATGCCGCATTGGAGGACATCGCGCTCATCCTCCAGGGCCAGCTGGCCCCGGCCGCCCCCGAAGAGGTCGGCAAAGGTCTGGGCGAAGGCCCCCTGGACCCGGGCGAACTCCCGGCGGAAGATGGCCTCCATCTCCTGGGTGATGCCGTCGATGACGGTCTCCAGCTCTTTCCGGGCCTGCTCCACGTCGGTCTTCTGTTCGGTAAGGTAGCGGCAGCGCTCCTCCACCCGCTGGAACTCCTCCAGCGCCCCCAGGTTCACGGTGCCCAGGGCCTGGATGGCCCGGTTGAGCCGGGCCACCTGCCGCTGGGCCTGGGCGGGGTCCTCCACCGGCTGGCGGAGGGCGCCGGCGGCCTCGTGGGTGAGGCCGTAGGTATCCCACAGCCGGTCCAGGAGGCGTTTCTCCTCCATGGCCGCCTGGAGCTTCTTCTGCTCCAGGGCGCCGCTCTCCCGCTGCAGGCGCAGCTGGGTGTCGTTGGCCTCCCGGGCGGCCCGGTCGTTGTCCGCCCGGGCCTGCTCCAGGGCCAGCTTGGCCTGGACGCTCTGCTTCCTCTGGGCGGCCAGGGTCTCCCCCGCCCCTTCCAGGGCGGTGAGTTCCCGGGCCAGGGCGGCGATCTCCGCCTCCAGGCTCTGGTTCTCTGTCTCATATCGCCGCAGCTGGGCGGCCTGCCGGGCCCGGTCGGCCCCGGCGGTGTCCCGCTGCTTTTCCAGCTGGGCCAGAAGGGGGGCGAAGGCCTCCAGGTTCCCCTGAAGGGCGGCCAGCTCCTCCCGCCGGGCCCGGAGGGTCTCCTCCTGGGCCTGGGTCTCCGGGGCGTTCTCCCGGGGCGGGCCGGCGGCCTGCTTGGCCTCCAGGGCCTCGCTGGCCTGGCGGAGGGCCTGCCGGGCAGCGCGGAGCTTCTCCTCCCCCTGGGCCAGGTCGGCCCGGGCCTGGGGAAGCTGGGCGGCCAGGTCGGCCTCCTGGGCGCCCCGGGTGAGCAGCCCCCCCGTCCGCTGGACGGAGCCGCCGGTCATGGAGCCGCCGGGGCGGAGGATCTCCCCCTCCAGGGTGACCACGGGGAAGCGGTACCGCCGGGCCTTGGCCAGGGCCACGCCGTGGTCCAGGTTGTCCACCACCACCGTCCGCCCCAGCAGGGCCTGGGCGGCGGGGCGGAGGCGGGCTTCACATTCTACCAGGTCGGCGGCCACCGCCAGGTAGCCGGGGGCCTGTTCCACCCCCTCCTCCCGCAGCTGGGCGGGGCGGAGGGCGGTGAGGGGCAGGCAGGTGACCCGGCCGCCGTCCCGCTGCTTCACCAGGCGAAGGACGGCCTTGCCGGCCCCCTCGTCCTCCACCAGGAGGTTCTGCATGGCGCCCCCCAGGGCGGTCTCCAGGGCCACGGTGTACCGGGCGGCCACGTGGAACTGCTCCCCCACCGGGCCGATGACGCCGGTGAGGGCCCCCTGCCCGGCGGCCTGCATGGCGGTGCGCACCCCTTTGGCATAGCCCTCGTAGTGCCGGGCCATCTCCTCCAGGGCGCGGGCCCGGGCGGCCAGGGTGCGCTCCCGGGTCTGGAGGGACAGGTAGTTCTCCTCTGCCTGGGCGGCCTGGCGGCGGAGCGCAGACAGGTGCTGCCGGTCCTCCTCCAGGCTCTTCTGCCAGGCCAGGGTCTGGTCCCGGCGCTGGGCCCGGGCGGCCTCCAGGGCCGCGCCAGCCTGCCGGACGGCTGTCTGCAGGGCGCTCTCCCGGGCCTTCAGCTGGGCCAGGCGGGTTTGCTGGCGGGCGATGTCCCCCTCCAGCTCCTCCCCCCGGTGCTGGTGCTGGTCCAGGTCGGCCTGGGCCTGCTGGGCCGCGGCCTGGTTGGACCGGATCCGGTCCCGGAGCAGGTCGATGCGCTGGCGTCGGTCCCGCCGGTGGGTCTCATTCTGTTGGATCTGGGCACGGAGGGCCTCCCCCCGGGCCTCTTGTTCTTGGAGCTGGGCCAGGAGGCTCTCCCCCTGGGTATAGAGGGCGTCGGCCTTGGCCGTCCACTCTGCCAGCTGGGCTTGGGCCGTGGCGCAGTCGGCGGCCAGGGCCTGGCCGGCCTCCCGCTGGCGGTCCAGCTGGGCCATCCAGAGGGAGACTTCCAGCCCCCGCAGCGCTTCCCGCAGGTCCAGGTACTGCCGGGCCTGCTGGGCCTGGGCTTTCAGGGGGCCCCGCTGGAGGTCCAGTTCCTCCAGCTTATCCCCGATGCGCACCAGGTTTTCCTGGGTGCGCTCCAGCTTGCGCTGGGTCTCCTCCTTCTGGTGGCGGCAGTGGGAGATCCCCGCCGCCTCCTCAAAGATCTCCCGCCGCTGGGTGCTCTTGGCGGAGAGGATCTCGTCGATGCGGCCCTGGCCGATGAGGGCGTACCCCTC
>DXDK01000080.1 GCA_019115545.1 Candidatus Evtepia faecavium | reverse complement strand
CAGAGCCCCGGGGGAGTGCCTGCCGGCGGCCTCCATTTCTCCTGTGAGAAATGGAGGAAAGAACACCAGAGGGGAGAGTTTCTCCCCTCTGGACTCCCCACTCTGGTCTGGGATATCCTTCGGGGTATCCCTCTTTTTTGCGGACTGGCCTGCGGCCCTGCATCCAACGCTGGCATCGGCCCGCCCCCCGGCTGGGCGGGCTGGGAGGCGTAGGTTGGGGAACAGCCTCTATAGAGGCTGAAGGAAACTTCCGCCTGTATAAAGGCGGTACTACCCCAAAAATCCAGCGAAAGATATTTTTCCAAAAGAAAGTCTCCAAATCAGGGCCCGTACATGGGCAGCATCAAAACGCACTGCCCTCCCGCTGCGCCGCTATCCCAAAAGAGGGAGCGAGCCCCAGCGAGCGGTTTTTAAAACCCGGGTGCAGGGCGGAGCCCTGCGATTCTTTCCCCCTGCTTTCTTATAAAGAAAGCAGGGCCCCCGCCGGGCAGGCGGGGCAACGGGGCGCTGCGCCCCGAGGTGGGTAAGAGCCCCGACCACTGGTAGGGTACCTACGACCGGGGGATTGGCCCCCGGCCCCACCTGGCAGGTCTGTGCCTGCGCCAGACCTAACGGTACAGCCTCCCGACGCCGCCCCCAGGGGCCCCCGGCCCCACCTAAGGCCGCCGGACATTCCCGGAGATCTCCGTCAGGGCCCGGGAGATCTCCATTTCGTACTTCCCGCAGCGGGCCAGGTCCCCCAGGGAGACCATCCCCACCACCCGGCCTGCCTCCACCACCGGCAGGCGGCGGACCTGGTGCCGGGCCATGGTCTGGGCGGCCAGGCGGACGTCGTCCCCCGGGGCAACCTGGGCCGGGTGCCGGGTCATGATCCGCCCCACCGGCACCTGCCGGGGGTCCTCCTCGGCGGCCAGGCACCGGAGGACCAGGTCCCGGTCGGTGACCACCCCCCGCAGCTGCCCGTCCCCGGCGCACACCGGCAGGGCCCCCACGTTGTGCCGGGCCAGCAGCCGGGCGGCCAGGGCGGCGCTCTCCCCGGGGTGGATGGCCACCACGCAGGGGCCCATCACCTCGCGTACCAACAAAGAAACCACCTCCTGTCGGGCCTTAGTGTGGCCCCGGCAGGGGGTGGTTATGCGTTTTCAGTCCTTCTTGGGGGAGAAGAGGCCCTCCTCCCGGAGCTTGGCGGCGATGTAGGCGTAGCTCTCCAGCCCGTTGTGGGGGAGCAGGCAGTAGGAGCAGTCCTTGATCCCGTCCCGCATCACAAAGCTCCCCCGGCAGTCCGGGGCCCGGTAGAGGGGGCAGTAGCAGAACAGGCAGTTGAACGCCTCCTCCCGCACCCCCTTGTGGCAGGGGAAGTATTCGCAGTCCCGGTTTTGAAACCAGGTGTAGTGCTTGCCGGTGAGGTCCATGGCGGTCTCCTTTCGGGAAAAACGCCCCCGCCGGGGTGGCGGGGGCGGGATGGGATGGCGGGATGGGATGGCGGGAATGGCGGGCTCAGCTCTGGATGCGCTTGGTGCCGGCGGCGGCGGCCTCCAGCACCCGGCGGTCGGCCCGGTGGTGCTCGATGGGCTTCCACTGGACCTCCCGGCTGAACAGGGCCACCAGGGAGATGGGGATGTAGGTGAGCATGAAGATGGGGAAGGTGAAGGTGTAGAGGATCTTCTTGGCCACGCTGGTCTGGATGTTCTCCCACTCAGTGATGGTGGTGAACAGCCCCACGGCGTAGAGCAGGCCGTACAGCCCTCCCAGCATCTGCAGCACATAGTACAGCCCCTGGAGGGACACCACCGTGGACCCCGCCCCCCAGGCGGCCACGGCGGCCACCAGGTAGCTCACCAGCAGGGCGATGGTCAGCAGGAAGGCGGGCATCACCGTCATGCTCATGTCGTAGCAGGAGAAGTGCCCCTTCCCCATGCCCCGGACCAGGCCGAAGCCGTACTTCCGAAACACCTGGAGGAAGCCCTTGGCCCACCGCAGCCGCTGCCGCCAGGACTGGCGGAAGGTGGCCGGCTGCTCGTCGTAGAGCACCGCGTCGGCGCAGAAGCCGATGGTCCGGCCCTGGAGGATGTGGTAGACGGAGAACTCGATGTCCTCGGTGAGCAGGTGGAACTTCCAGCCGTCGGTGCTCTCGATGACCTGGCGGCTGAAGAGGAAGCCGGTGCCGGAGATGGCGCAGCTGGTGCCCATGAGCATCCGGGAGTTGTTCAGGTACCGGGACTCCCGGATGAACCACAGGGCGTACCCGGCGGAGATCCAGTTGTCGCCGTAGTTCTTGGAGTTGCGGTAGCTGGTGACCACCTCGTACCCGTCGCAGAAGGTGCGGTTCATGGCCTCCACGAAGTGGCTGTCCAGCACGTTGTCGGCGTCAAAGACGAAGAAGCCGTCAAAGGTGTCGGGGTAGTCCTCCTCGATGTGCTTCAGCAGCTGCTCCAGGGCATAACCCTTGCCCACCAGCTCCTTGTTGAACCGGGTGTACACCACGGCCCCCTCCTGGCGGGCGATGTCCGCGGTGTTGTCGGTGCAGTTGTCGGCCATGACAAAGGTGGTGATGAGACTTTGGTCATAGCTCTGGTGGCGGATGCTCTGGAGCAGGTCGGCGATCACCGCCGACTCGTTCCGGGCGCAGATGAGGATGGCGTACCGGTGGAGGACCTCCGGCTTGTGGGGCTCCGGTTTGCGGGTGAAGGGGACAGCCAGGAAAAACAGCTGGTAGGCGTAGCAGCAGGCGAACAGGACTGCTACAATGATGTTGATCGTCAAGATGATGTTCATTTTTTAACCTTCTTACATCGTGTTCTCTCTGTGGGCCCGCCGGCAAGAACGGCGGGCCGCAGCCAGGGAGGGGCGGGGGTGGTTTGGGTCCCCGGGGCCCTCCGGCGATCTGCTTCTTGGTATCCTTCGTACTATAGACCATTCCCCCAAAAATTTCCATGGTGGTTCCCCACAAATTTACAGGCATCCCCACGGGGATTCTCGGGCAAAATGGGGCTAGAATCGGTTTGCAGAGGAGACTGCAAAATAGCCTATCCCATTGTACAACGCAGGAACAGAAAGTCAATGAAAAAACTCTTAATTTTTTATGAAGATATCCCGGATTCTGGAAAAGTTTTTGCCCCGGTTCCAGGCGGGGGGTTGACAGCAGGGGAAAAATCCGGTATACTCCCCCTATAGTTAGCTTGCGCTAACCGAAAAGAGGGCCCCAGCCCTCACTTGAAGGAAGTCTGTCGCCGCGCCCCCTGCCGGGGCGCCTCCCAATCCCAAAGAATTAGTAAAAACGAACCAATGAACAGAAAGGAGTCCCTATGAGCGTCGTGATCCTCGGCGGCAACGAGTGTATGGTCCGCCAGTACAAGGACCTGTGCCGGTCCTACCAGTGCACCGCCAAAGTCATCCCCAAGATGGGGGGCACCCTGAAAAACCGCCTGGGCAACCCCGATCTGCTGGTGCTCTTCACCGACACCATCTCCCACAAGATGGTCCAGAACGCCCTCCACGAGACCCGGGGGCAGGATACGGTGGTGGTCCGGGCCCGGTCCAGCTCCATGTCCTCCCTGGGGAGCATCCTGGAGACCCACGCCGGAGGCCGGGCCTGAGATGTCCGAGGACTATGTCATCCGCCACGCCGCCCCCACCCTGGCGGGGATCAAGACGGGGAACCTCTTTCCCTGCACCTTTTCCTCCCCCCAGGCCCTGGTGGGGGACCTGCGGGCCATGAACCAGGTGCTGGTCCCCCGGGGGCTGCGGCTGGTCCCCCTCCACCGGGCGGGGGAGCGGGTGCTGCTCTACCTCTTCCGGCCGGCAGCCCTCTCCCGGGACCTGGCCCAGGAGGCGGCCCAGGGCATCCTCCGCCAGGCGGGGTACGGCACCCTCCGCCAGGGGGCCTGCCTGGGGGAGCTCCGCCGCCGCCTCCGGGCGGGGGGCGAGTTCCCCCACGAGATCGGCCTGTTCCTGGGCTATCCCCCAGAAGATGTGGCGGGGTTTGTCCGCCACCGGGGCCGGGGGTGCAAGTGCGTGGGCTGCTGGAAGGTCTACGGGGACGAGGCCGCCGCCCGCCGGCGCTTCGCCGCCTTCCGGGCCTGCACCGCCAACTACTGCCGCCGCCGCGCCCGGGGGGCCTCCCTGGCGGGGCTGGCGGTGGCCACCCGCCCGGGTTGACCGGGGGGCCGCCCATACCAACCCAACAACCCCCGCCGGAACTTCCTCCGGCGGGGGCTTTTTGTCCCCGGCGCGTTGACAAGGGGCGACAAATTTCATACAATATAGAAAAAGAAACCCAGGGCGCCTCCCTCCGGGGGAGCCGCCCTGCCGCAGAAAGGAGGGGTCCTATGCCGCCCCCTGGAAAGAACAACGCCACCGCCAGCCTGGTGCTGGGCATCGTCTCGGTGGTCTGCCTCTTCTTCGTCTCCGGCCTGGTGTCCCTGATCCTGGGGATCATCGGCATGCTCCAGGCCGGCAAGGCCAAGGAGCTGGGCTACCAGGGGGACGACCGCACCGCCGGCTATGTCCTCTCCCTCATCGGGCTCATCGGGGGCATCGTCACCCTGGCGGCCTGCGTGGCTTGCGTGGGCTGCGCCGGGGCCCTGGCCACCACCCCGGACATCATCCTGGACCCGGAGGTCACCTGGGGCATCGACCTGGCGGGCGCCTGAGCCCCGCCCATCCATCCTCCGCGCCGCGGCCCGGCTGCCGCGGCGCGGTTTCCATCCCAAGGGAGGTGACGCGCCGTGGCGCCCTATCTCATCCTCTTCGGCCGGGGGGTGCCCACCTACGGCCTGCTGGCCCTGCTGGGGGCGGGGGCGGCCTGGGTCTATTTCCACCGCCGCCTCCGGGCCCGGGGGGAGAACCCCGGCCGGGCGGAGCAGGCCTTCCTCTGGGGGGCCCTGGGGGCCGTGGCCGGGGGCAAGGTCCTCTACCTCCTCCCCCGGCTGCCCCAGCTGATGGCCGACCTGCCCCTGCTGGCCCAGGACCCGGCGGCCTTCGCCGCCCGGTACCTCACCGGGGGGTTCGTGTTCTACGGGGGGCTGCTGGGGGCCCTGGGGGCGGTGTGGGGCTTCTGCCGCCGCCGGAAGGCCCCCTTTGGCCCCCTGGCCCGGGACCTGGTGCCCGCCATCCCCCTCTTCCACGCCTTTGGCCGGGTGGGGTGCTTTCTGGCCGGGTGCTGCTATGGCATCCCCGCCCCGGCGGGGGGATGGGGGGTGGCCTTTCCCCACAGCCAGGGGGTGCCCCTGGTGCCGGTGCAGCTGTATGAGGCCGCCGGGTGCCTGGTCCTCTTCCTCCTGCTGGACTGCCTGGCCCGCCGGGGCCGGCGGGGGGAGGAGCTGCTGGCGGTCTACCTGGCCCTCTACGGGGCCCTGCGGTTTTTCCTGGAGTTCCTCCGGGGGGACGGGGCCCGGGGCTTCTGGGGGCCGCTGTCCACCTCCCAGTGGGTGGCGGTGGTGACGGTGGCTGGGGCCCTCCTCTGGATGGGGAGACAGACAAGACGCCGGGGGCCCTGAGAAACATACAAAAGCGCCGGAGCAGCCTGTGAACTGCTCCGGCGCTTTGGCAAAATCGTTGCTGGGCGCCCAGGGACCTCTTGCAAACAGGAAATGATTCTGATAGAATTATCGTAGAATCCTACAGGAGGTGTTGACCGTGATTATTAAGTCGTCCACTGCGCTCCGCAATGACTACGGCGCAATCTCGGCGCTGGCCCATGAAGAGGCGGAACCCATCTATATCACCAAAAACGGCGAAGGCGACTTGGTGGTTATGAGCATCGAAGCCTTTGAACAGCGGGAGGAAACTCTAAAACTGCGGGCCAAGCTGGAAGCAGCGGAGCAAGCCCGGCGCGCCGGCGCGCCGACCTACACCCTGGAGGAGGCCAGAAAACGGCTGGAGGCGATCTACCAACATGGCTGAACTGGTGATTCTGGAACCCGCACAGCGGGAGCTGGAGGAGATCGCCCAACTCCATTTGCACTTGGTGGGGCCCAATTCCGCCCGCAAGGTCACAGATCTCATTTTAGATACTCTTTCCCGGCTGGAGCAGTTCCCGCTGTCCGGCCACATCCCCCAGGACAAGGAACTGCGCAGCGGCGGCTACCGTCTGGTGATCGCCGGGAAGTATCTCTGCGTCTATCGACTGGTTGCGGATAGAGTGTTGGTATACCACATCGCCCACGGCGCCAGCAACTACCCAACGACCTTCAAACGGATGAAGAAAGAAGAAAACCAATAAATGTTTTGAAGAACGCCTTTCCCAACGGAAAGGCGTTTTTCCGTTGCAGGGGGCGGGTATGGAACCGGAATGGCTCCCCGCGGAACACAGCAGGGAACCGGCAAAAAAACTGAGCCCGGAACGCCAGTTGCGTCCAGGCTCAGCCCAGTGGCACCCCCGGCTGGATTCGAACCAGTGGCCTGCCGCTTAGGAGGCGGCCGCTCTATCCACCTGAGCTACGGGGGCGGGTGGAGTTTCATTGTATCCCACCCCGGGCGGTTTGTCAATCCGACGCAATGGGACCCGGTTACAGTTTTCCCCGGGCCGGAGGGGTATACTAAGGCCAAAGAACGGGGCCCCTCCAGGGCCCGGCCACCTTCCGGGAAAGGAGTTACTATGGGAATCTTCAACCATCTCTTCTGCGTGGACATCAACCGGGGCGTGCGGAACTTTCAGGACACCCCCGGGGCGGTGCTGCTGGACGTCCGGGTGCCCCACCTCTATGCCCGGCGGCACATCCCCGGCAGCCGGAACCTCCCCTTCCTCCAGCTGGACCAGGTGGAGGACCTGGTCCCGGACCACGACGTCCCCCTCTTCGTCTGCGCCCACGGGGGGGAGACCAGCGCCAAGGCCGCCGACCGGCTGAAGGCCATGGGGTACACCCAGGTCCACAACATCGGGGGCATGAAGCGCTGCTGCGGCAACCTGGGGTACCAGGGGCCGGTGGAGGGCACCGGCTGGGGGGCCTCATGAGGGGGGAGCTGACCCCCTCATGAGGCCTGGCCGTCATCGGTACGCCGTACCGTTGGGTCCGTCGCAGGGCAGAACCTGCGGCGTTGGGCCGGGGGCCGGCCCCCGTTATTACGGACCCTACGGGTGGTGGGGGATTTTACCCACCTCGGGGCGCAGCGCCCCGGGGGGATGCCTGCCGGCGGCCTCCATTTCTCCTGTGAGAAATGGAGGAAAGAACACCAGAGGGGAGAGTTTCTCCCCTCTGGACTCCCCACTCTGGTCTGGGATATCCTTCGGGGTATCCCTCTTTTTTGTATCCTGGCCTGCGGCCCTGTGTCCACCGTGGGAAGGGGCCCGCCCCCCGGCTGGGCGGGCTGGGGGAGGCGTTTCGT
>DXDK01000079.1 GCA_019115545.1 Candidatus Evtepia faecavium | reverse complement strand
GAGCGGACGAGTGCTTCGGAATCCGAAGCTTACTGGTCCTTTTTTCATTTGAACGTGAAAGGGGAACCGACACCACATGAGCAAGCACACCAAGGAAGACATCATCCGCATGGTGGAGGAGGAAGGCGTTGACTTCATCCGCATGCAGTTCACCGATATTTTCGGCCAGGCCAAGAACGTGGCCATCACCGCCTCCCAGATCCAGAAGGCCGTGAACAACCAGATCTCCATCGACGGCAGCTCCATCGAGGGCTTTACCCGGATCCATGAGTCCGACCAGTACCTCTATCCCGATCTGGACACCTTCACCATCCTCTCCTGGTACGAGCAGCAGGGCAAGGTGGCCCGCCTGCTGTGCGACGTGTGCAACCCCGACGGCACCCCCTTCATCGGGGACCCCCGGGGGGCCCTGAAGCGGGTGCTGAAGCGGGCGGCCGACATGGGCTACACCTTCAACGTGGGCCCCGAGTGCGAGTTCTTCCTCTTTGAGATGGACAAGGACGGCAAGCCCACCACCAAAACCGGGGACGAGGCCGGCTACTTCGACTTAGGCCCCATCGACCACGGGGACCACACCCGCCGGGAGATCTGCCTGGCCCTGGAGGCCCTGGGGTTCGAGATCGAGGCCTCCCACCACGAGTGCGCCGCCGGCCAGCACGAGATCGACTTCAAGTACGCCGAGGCCCTCACCGCCGCGGACAACATCATCACCTTCAAGCAGACGGTGAAGAAGATCGCCTACGCCAACGGCCTCCACGCCACCTTCATGCCCAAGCCCATCTACGGCACCGCCGGCTCCGGGATGCACACCAACATGTCCCTGTTCAAGGACGGCAAGAACGTGTTCTATGACCCCAACGGGGAGCGGCAGCTGTCCAAGGAGGCCTACCACTTCATCGCCGGCCTGCTGGCCCACGTGAAGGGGATGTGCGCCATCACCAACCCCCTGGTGAACTCCTACAAGCGCCTGGTGCCCGGCTATGAGGCCCCCTGCTACCTGGCCTGGTCGGCCTCCAACCGCTCCGCCCTGATCCGCATCCCCGCCGCCCGGGGGAACAGCACCCGGGTGGAGCTGCGCAACCCCGACCCCTCCTGCAACCCCTACCTCACCCTGGCCGCCTGCCTGGCCGCCGGGCTGGACGGCATTGAGCGGGAGCTGATGCCCCCCGAGGAGATCACCGAGAACATCTTCGAGATGGGCGCCGCCGAGCGCGCCGCCAACGGCATCGAGGACCTCCCCGACTCCCTGGAGCACGCCCTGGTGGCCCTGAAGGCCGACCCCCTCATGGCCGAGGTGCTGGGGCCCCACATCTATCCCCAGTACGTGGCCGGCAAGGAGAAGGAGTGGCAGGAATACTGCACCCGCGTCTCCAGCTGGGAGATCGCCAAATACATGGTACTCTATTGACCCCCACCCCAAGCCGGGAGAGACGGACCGCCGTCTCCCCCGGCTTTGTGCTGCAAGGGAGCGGGGCAGAAATTTTCTCCCCGGCCCCTCCGGGTGCGTTTTGAATATTTATTCGTATATTCCCCGATAATATCCGTTTTATCCGTGATTTCCACCAAAAGCCCTGGAAGTTTACCCGCATTGTTTTCCCTGGACGGGGCCAGTTCTTCATTGACGGCAGCGGGATTTTCCGGTATACTTAATGGTTAGAAATCATGATTTTCCCCAAATTCCCAAGCAAGCGTTTGATTCCTGATACATGGATGGAGGGACACGATGAAGAAAGCATATCTCTATTTGGAAAACGGCCAAGTCCTGGAGGGGCGGAGTTTCGGCGCCGCCGGCACCGCCATGGGCGAGCTGGTGTTCACCACCGGCATGACCGGCTGCGTGGAAAGCCTCACCGACCCCAGCTATTACGGCCAGTTGGTGGTCTACACCTTCCCCCAATTCGGCAACTACGGCATCTGCCGGGCCGACCGGGAGAGCCCCCACTGCCAGATGGGCGGCGTGGTGGTCCGGGAGGTCTGTGAGGATCCCTCCAACTTCCGATGTGAGGAGACGGTGGACGCCTTCCTGAAAGAGGAGAACGTGGTGGGCATCGCCGGGGTGGACACCCGGATGCTCACCCAGATGATCCGGGACGGGGGGGTGCTCAACGCCGTCATCACCACCCAGGAGGGCGAGCCCGACTGGGCCGCTCTGAAGGCCTACCGGGTGACCCAGTCCGTGGAGCACACCAGCCGGACGGCCCCGGAGGTCCGCCTGCCCCAGGGGGAGGCGAAGTTCTCCGTGGCCCTGCTGGACTACGGCGCCAAGGAGAGCATCTGCAACTCCCTGCTGGCCCGGGGGTGCAAGGTGACCATCTACCCCTACAACACCACGGCGGAGGACATCCTGGCCGCCGGGCACGACGGGGTGATGCTCTCCAACGGCCCCGGGGACCCGGCGGACAACCCCTTCTGCATCCAGCAGGTCCAGAAGCTCTTTGGCAAACTGCCCATGTTCGGCATCTGCCTGGGCCACCAGATCATGGCCCTGGCCGCCGGGGCAAAGACCAAGAAGCTGAAGTTCGGCCACCGGGGGGCCAACCAGCCCGCCCTGGACCTGGAGACCGGCACTGTGGTGATCACCAGCCAGAACCACGGCTACGCCGTGGACGAGGCCAGCCTGGAAGGGACGCAGGGCAAGCTGCGGTTCGTCAACGTCAACGACGGCACCTGCGAAGGGGTGGACTACCCCGCCTACCGCGCCTTCTCCCTCCAGTTCCACCCGGAGGCCCACGGCGGCCCCCTGGATACCCTGACCGCTTTTGACCGCTTTACCGATACGATGAAGGAGGGCTTGTAATGCCGAAGGATCCGTCTATTAAAAAGGTACTTGTCATCGGCTCCGGCCCCATTGTCATCGGCCAGGCCGCGGAGTTTGACTACGCCGGCACCCAGGCCTGCCGGGTGCTGAAGCAGGAGGGGGTGGAGACCGTCCTGGTCAACTCCAACCCCGCCACCATCATGACCGACAACGCCATGGCCGACGCCATCTATCTGGAACCCCTGACCACCGAGACCATCAAGCGCATCATCCTGGAGACCAAGCCCGACAGCCTCCTGGCCGGCCTGGGGGGCCAGACCGGCCTGACCATCGCCATGGAGCTGGACCACGAGGGCTTTTTGAAGGAGCACAACGTCCGCCTCATCGGCACCAACGCCGAGGCCATCGACAAGGCCGAGGACCGGCAGCTGTTCAAGGACGCCATGGCCAAGATCGGCCAGCCCACCATCCCCTCGGACACCGCCCACGACATCGACGCCTGCGTGGCCATCGCCGAGCGCATCGGCTACCCCGTGATCATCCGGCCCGCCTTCACCCTGGGAGGCGGCGGCGGCGGCGTGGCCTATAACGAGGAGGAGCTGCGGGAAAAGGCCGCCGTGGGCCTGGACTACTCCCCCATCACCCAGGTGCTCATCGAGAAGTACATCTTCGGGTGGAAGGAGATCGAGTTCGAGGTGATGCGGGACCACAAGGGCACCGCCATCACCATCTGCTCCATGGAGAACTTCGACCCCGTGGGCATCCACACCGGGGACTCCATCGTGGTGGCCCCCGCCCTCACCCTGATGGACAAGGAATACCAGATGCTCCGCTCCGCCGCCCTGAAGATCATCGAGGAGCTGGGCATCGAGGGGGGCTGCAACTGCCAGTTCGCCTTAAACCCCGACAGCTTTGAGTACGCCGTGATTGAGGTCAACCCCCGGGTGTCCCGGTCCTCCGCCCTGGCCTCCAAGGCCACGGGCTACCCCATCGCCAAGATGACCGCCAAGATCGCCCTGGGCTATTCCCTGGACGAGATCAAGAACGACGTCACCGGCGAGACCTACGCCTGCTTCGAGCCGGCGGTGGACTACGTGGTGGTGAAGTTCCCCAAGTGGCCCTTTGACAAGTTCCACGGGGCCAGCCGGAAGCTGGGCTCCCAGATGAAGGCCACCGGCGAGGTCATGTCCATTGAGCATACCTTTGAGGCCGCCCTGATGAAGGCCGTCCGCGGGGCGGAGATCAAGTTGGACTCCCTCCGCTACCACGACACCACCGGCCGTTCCCTGGACGAGCGGCTGGCCTCTATGGACGATCTGCGGCTGTTCACCATCTTTGAGGCCCTGACCCAGGGGGTGAGCATCGACCACATCCACGAGATCACCAAGATCGACAAGTTCTTCATCCATAAACTCCAGAACCTGGTCCGCTTTGAGGAGAGCCTGAAGGGTGGCATCACCCCGGAGACCTACCTCCAGGGCAAGAAGTACGGCTACCCCGACAAGGTGCTGGCTCGGCTGGCCGGGGTGGAGGAGGCTTCCCTCCCCCACCGCTTCCCCAGCTACAAGATGGTGGACACCTGCGCCGCCGAGTTCCAGGCTCAAACCCCCTACTTCTACGCCACCTACGACGACCACTGCGATGCCCGGAACTTCCCCCGCAGCGGGCAAAAGACCGTCATCGTCCTGGGGTCCGGCCCCATCCGCATCGGCCAGGGCATCGAGTTTGACTACAGCTCCGTCCACTGCGTGCAGACCCTGAAAGCGTTGGGCTATGACGTGGTGATCATCAACAACAACCCCGAGACCGTCTCCACCGACTACGACACCGCCGACCGGCTGTACTTCGAGCCCCTCACCCCTGAGGACGTGATGGGGGTCATCGAGGTGGAAAAGCCCGTGGGCGTGGTGGTGGCCTTCGGTGGCCAGACCGCCATCTCCCTCACCGAGTTTTTGGACAAGCAGGGCATCCCCATCCTAGGCACCTCCGCCGACGGCATCGACATGGCCGAGGACCGGGGCCGGTTTGACGCGCTGCTGGAACACCTGAACATCCGCCGGCCCAAGGGGATGAGCATCACCACCCTGGAGGAGGCCTTGGACGCCTCGGAGGCCCTGGGCTTCCCCGTGCTGCTGCGGCCCTCCTACGTCATCGGCGGCCAGAACATGGTCATCGCCCACGGACGGGAGGACGTGGAGAAATACATGAAGGTCATCCTCTCCGGCGGCATCAAGAACGACGTGCTGGTGGACAAGTACATGCCCGGCACCGAGCTGGAGGTGGACGTCATCTCCGACGGCACCGACGTGCTGATGCCCGGCATCATGGAGCACATCGAGCGGGCCGGCGTCCACAGCGGCGACTCCATCGCCGTCTACCCCCCCTACAGCCTCACCGATAAGATGATGCAGATCGTGGTGGACTGCTCGGAGAAGTTGGCCCTGGCCCTGGGCACCAAGGGGCTGGTAAACATCCAGTACCTGGTCTACCAGGACGAACTCTTCGTCATCGAAGTCAACCCCCGTGCCTCCCGGACGGTGCCCTACCTGAGCAAGGTCACCGGCATCCCCATGGTGGACCTGGCCACCAAGATCATGATGGGGGCCACCCTGAAGGAGCTGGGGTATCCCTCCGGCCTGTGGAAGATCCCCCCCTACTACGCCGTGAAGGTCCCCGTGTTCTCCTTTGAGAAGATCACCGACGCCAACGCCATCCTGGGCCCGGAGATGAAGTCCACCGGCGAGGTGCTGGGCCTGGGCCGCACCTTCCACGAGGCCCTGTTCAAGGGCTTCGCCGCCGCCGGCTACCGCCACTACATGGGCAAGGGGGTCCTCCTCAGCGTGGAGAACCACGAGCTGCCCGAGGTGGTGGGCCTGGCCAAGAAGATCGACGATCTGAAGATGCCCATGTACGCCACGGCGGACACCGCCCAGGCCATCCGCTCCCTGGGCATCCAGGTCCACGAGATCCCCCCCATCGTCCCCGGGTCGGAGGCCTACCAGCTCATGGAGGAGGGGAAGATCGGCCTGATCGTCTACACCGGCGCCCTCTACGACGACACCATCCGGGAGTACATCGAGCTCCACCGGGAAGCCGTGCGCCACTCCATCGCCTCCATCACCGCCCTGGACACCGCCAACGCCATGGCCAACATGATGGCCAGCCGGTTCCACCTGTACAACACGGAGCTGGTGGACCTGAACCACATGCGTAAGGAGCGGCAGTTGCTCCCCTTCGCCAAGATGCAGGGCTGCGGCAACGACTACATCTTCTTCGACAACCGGGACGGGAAGATCGCCAGCCCCGGCTCCCTGTGCGTCAGCCTCTGCGACTGGCACTACGGCATCGGGGGCTACGGCATCGTCCTCATGGAGCACTCCGACGTGGCCGACGCCAAGATGCGCATCTTCAACCGGGACGGCACCGAGGGCGGCATGGCGGGCAACGCCATCCGCTGCAT
>DXDK01000078.1 GCA_019115545.1 Candidatus Evtepia faecavium | reverse complement strand
TCAATGGAGACGAACTCCTTGCCCTTCCGCTTTTCCACCGGGCGGTTGCGCAGCCGTTGGCGGCTTTGCCGCCTTACGCTGGACAGCCGTTCGCGGCTTCGCCGCGCTACGGATGTCGCGTCCCCCTTGCGGGGAGATGCGGCATACCCCTCGCGGGTACGGCGCATTTGTCTTCGCCTAAGTGCCGCCCTGACGGGCGGTTGGCTCCAACACGCGCCTGCGGGCGC
Organism: Candidatus Evtepia faecavium; assembly: GCA_019115545.1. Taxonomy (GTDB): domain Bacteria; phylum Bacillota; class Clostridia; order Oscillospirales; family Oscillospiraceae; genus Evtepia; species Evtepia faecavium. The sequence goes on along the minus strand of DXDK01000078.1, from coordinate 4,666 downwards.
AGTCTTTTTGATGCCTCAAAAAGAAAATGGGGGGCGCACTCCCATCCCTCTGTGGGAACAGGGATCAGAACAGCGTCAGCTGGCTGGTCTCCGCCATGCCGGCGAAGGCCCCCAGGGCCTTGAGCTGCTCGATATGGGTCTTGGACAGCTTGTTGCAGCACAGGGCGAACTCCTCAATGGAGACGAACTCCTTGCCCTTCCGCTTTTCCACCGTGTCGATGGCCGCGGCCTCGCCCAGACCGTGGACGGTGGTGAAGGGCGGCAGCAGACCGCTCTCCGTCACCAGGAATTTCGTTGCGTCGGAGCGGTAGATGTCGATGGTGTCGAAGTGGAAGCCCCTGAGGTAGAACTCATAGCACACCTCCAGTGTGGTCAGCAGGTTCTGCTCCACCGCCGTGGCGTCCTTGTTGTTCTCGATCTCGTGGATCTTCCGCTTCACCGCGTCCAGTCCGGCGCAGCAGTATTCCGCGTCAAAGGCCTTGGCCCGGACGGAGAAGAAGGTGGCGTAGAAGGCCAGGGGCTCGTGGACCTTGTACCAGGCGATGCGGAAGGCCATCATCACGTAGGCCACCGCGTGGGCCTTGGGGAAGAGGTAGCCGATCTTGGCCAGAGACTCGATGTACCACTCGGGGACGTGGTGGTCCCGCATGGCCTCCTCCCAGCCGGGCTGGAAGCCCGTCTTCTTCACCTTGCCCTTTCGCACGGATTCCATGATGTCAAAGGCCATCTTGGGCTCCACCCCCTGGTCCATGAGGTAGAGCATGATGTCGTCCCGGCAGCCCACGGTGGAGTCGACTGTAGCGGTGCCGGAGACGATCAGGTCCCGGGCATTGCCCAGCCACACGTCGGTGCCGTGGGAGAAGCCGGAGAGGCGGATCAGGGTGTTGAAGTGCTCCGGCTGGGTGTCCATGAGCATCTGCCGGGTGAACTTGGTGTTGAACTCCGGCACCGCCACCGCCCCGGTGGGGCCCAGGACCGGGTCGTCCTCGTACCCCAGGGGGGATGAGTCGGTGAAGATGGTCATGGTGTCCCCATCGTCCAGGGGGATCTCCTGGGCGTTCACCCCGGTGAGGTCCTCCATCATGCGGATCATGGTGGGGTCGTCGTGGCCCAGCATGTCCAGCTTCAGGAGGTTGTCCTCCATCTTGTGGTAGTCGAAGTGGGTGGTGATGATGTCGGTCCCCGTGTCGTCGGCGGGGTGCTGGACGGGGCAGAAGTCATAGATCTCCCGGTCCTGGGGGATGACCACCATCCCCCCCGGGTGCTGGCCGGTGGTCCGGCGGACCCCGGTGCAGCCCTTGGCCAGGCGGTTCTCCTCGGCCTTGGTGACCTGGAGGCCCCGGGCGGCCAGGTACTTCTTCACGTAGCCGTAGGCGGTTTTCTCCGCCACGGTGCCGATGGTCCCCGCCCGGAACACGTGCTCCTTGCCGAAGAGCTCAAAGGTGTACCGGTGGGCGTTGGCCTGGTACTCCCCGGAGAAGTTTAAGTCGATGTCCGGCACCTTCTTCCCCCCGTAGCCCAGGAAGGTCTCGAAGGGGATGTTGAAGCCGTCCTTCACATACTTGGTGCCGCAGACGGGGCACACGGCGTCGGGCATGTCCGCCCCGCAGCCGTAGCCCTCCCCGGCGGCAAAGTCGGCGTGCTTGCACTTGGGGCAGCGGTAGTGGGGGGGCAGGGCGTTGACCTCGGTGATCCCCGAGAAGAAGGCCACGATGGAGGACCCCACCGACCCCCGGGAGCCCACCAGGTAGCCGTGGGCCAGGGAGTCCTGCACCAGCTTCTGGGCGGACATATAGATCACGTCGTACTTGCGCTCGATGATGCCGGGCAGCTCCAGCTGGATGCGGTCCTTGACGATCTGGGGGGGATCCTCCCCGTAGAGCTCGTGGGCCTTCCCCCACACCAGGTCGTAGAGCTCCTGGGCGGAGTTCTCCAGCTTGGGGGCGAACAGGCCGTCGGGGAGGGGTTTCACCTCCTCGCACCAGGAGGCCACCAGCTGGGTGTTGGTGACCACCACCTCGTAGGCCTTCTCCTCCCCCAGGTAGGCGAACTCCTCCAGCATCTCCTGGGTGGTGCGGAAGTAGAGGGGGTTGGGGGCATCGGCGTCGTCAAAGCCCTTGGTGTCCAGGAGGATGTGGCGGTAGGCCTCGTCCTCGGGGTCCAGGAAGTGGACGTCCCCGGTGGCGCACACCGGCTTGCCCAGTTCCTCCCCCAGGCGGACCACGGTGCGGTTCCACTCCCGGATCTGTTCCCAGTCCCGGGCGATGGACTTGCCGTTCTTGTCCGGGCGGAGCATGAAGGCGTTGTTGGACAGGGGCTGGATCTCCAGGTAGTCGTACCAGGAGGCGATGCGTTTCAGCTCCTCCCAGTCCTTCCCCCGGGTGATGGCCCGGTAGAGCTCCCCCGCCTCGCAGGCCGAGCCCAGGATGAGGCCCTCCCGGTTGGCGTCGATCTCGCTCTTGGGCATGATGGGGAAGCGCTTGAAGTACTTCAGATGGGACAGGGAGATGAGCTTGTACAGGTTCCGCAGGCCCGCCTGGTTCCTGGCCAGCACCACCAGGTGCCGGGGCATCCGCCGGGCCTTGCCCAGGGAGCTGTTCCGGGCCAGGGCGGCGTTCACCTGCTGGAGGGTGTGCACCCCCCGGTCCCGGAGCATCCGGATGAAGGGGATGAGCATGTACCCCACCATGGCCGCGTCGTCGGAGGCCCGGTGGTGGTTGAAGTCGGGCAGGTTCAGGTGCCGGCAGACCACGTCCAGCTTGTACTTGGCCAGCTCCGGCAGCAGGTTCTGGGCCAGGGGGAGGGTGTCCAGGAAGGTGGGGTGAAAGGGGATGCCCTCCCTTTCGCACCCGGCCCGGAGGAAGGAGATGTCAAACTCCGCGTTGTGGGCGGCCAGGGGCCGGCCGGCGGCGAAGTCCAGAAAGGCCCGGATGGCCTCCCCCTGGCTGGGGGCCCCCACCAGCATCTCGTCGGTGATGCCGGTGAGGCGGACGATGTTGGGGGCCAGCTTCCGCTGGGGGTCCACGAAGGTCTGGAAGCGCTCGCGGATTTCCCCGTGGTCCAGGACCACCGCGCCGATCTCGGTGATGCGGTCCCCCTCCCGGTTCAGCCCTGTGGTCTCCAGGTCAAAGCAGACGATGGCCTCGTCCAAATCCTGGTCCTGGCCCCCCCGGAGGGTGAGTCGCTCGTCCACGTCGTTGAGGAAGTAGGCCTCGGTGCCCAGCAGGACCTTGCACTTGCCCTTGCCGGTGCTCCAGGCGTCGGGGAAGGACTGGGCCACCCCGTGGTCGGTGATGGCGATGGCCGGGTGCCCCCAGGCGATGGCCCGCTTCACCGCGTCCTCGGCGTCGGTGAGGGCGTCCATCAGGGACATCTTGGTGTGCAGGTGGAGCTCCACCCGCTTTTCCGGGGCGGTGTCCTGCTTCACGGGCTTCTCCGCCGTCTCGATGGTGAGGGGCTCCAGGACCATGTCGTTGTCAAACCGGTTGATGTTCAGCCGGCCGGCGACCTTCAGGTGCATCCCCTCCTGGACCCCCCGGACGATGGGCAGGCCCTCCTCCCCGGGCATGAACTTGCTCACCCGGATGGAGCTGGTGTAGTCGGTGATGTCAAAGTTGATGACCCAGGCGCTGCGCTTTTTCAGCTCCCGGTGCTCCACGGCGAACACGTCCCCCTCCACGGTGACCACCCCCATGTCCAGCTCCAGGGTGTTCATGGGGCGGGGGACCTTTTTGATCTGCCGGGTGCCATAGATCCGCTTGGCGGAGAACCCCTGCTCGGCCTTGTGGGCGGCCATGGCCTCCTTCATGGCCTGCTGGCGCAGGGCCTCGGTCTGGCGGAAGAGCTTCTCCTGGGGGGAGAGGCCCTCCTCCCCCGCCGGGGCAGAGGCCGGAACGGGTTCCGGGGGCAGGTCCTCCACCGGGGGCAGGTCCTCCTCCGCCGGGGGCGGGACGTCCTCGTCCCCCGGAGGGGGCGGGGCGGCCTCCTCCCCGCCGGCGGGCGGGGGGCAGGTGGGGAGGAAGGTCACCCTGTTCAGGCCGTAGACCTGGGCCAGCCCCTGGGCCACCTGGTCCAGCAGGGCGGGGTCGGGCAGCGCCGGGCAGAGGAGGCTGGCCTCGATGGTGCGGCTGTGGCTGTCCATCACCGCGCCGGTGACCAGCCACCCCTCCAACCGGGCCGCCAGGGCCTCCCCGGGGCGGTATTTGGAAAACATGGCAAAGAAAGGCAGGTTTCTCTCTGGCATAGTGGGTTCCTTTCTGTGTGGATTGGGGGGCGCCCCACACGGGGGCCGGGGGGACGGCGTCGGGACGCCGTCCCGTTGGGACCATCGCAGGCGCAACTCTGCGGGGTGGGGCCGGGGGCCGGCCGGTATCGGCAGGTGGTCCTGTTAGGTCCGTCGCAGGTTAAACCCTGCGGCGTGGTCTCCCGCCCCTGTCCGGGGCGGGGATCCAGGCTTTCTCTAGAGAAAGCCCGGACGCAAAGAGTCCCAGGGCTTCGCCCTGGACCCGGATCATATAAAACCGCTCGCTGGGGCTCGCTCCATCTTTTGGGTTGCGTGCCCTCTGCCACGGTCTCTTTCTGGCTCAGGTTTACCAGACCAGATTTGGATACGCATATTCGGAGAAAAAATCTTTTGCTGGATCTTGCTCTGTGGAAAAATCCAGTC
>DXDK01000077.1 GCA_019115545.1 Candidatus Evtepia faecavium | reverse complement strand
GGTACCTACTATCGGAGGCTTGGCCCCCCGGCCCCACGTCGCAGGTCCTAACCTGCGACGGTCCCAACGGAACCGCCTACCGGTTCCATCCATTCCAAAAAGGAGGTAGAAAGATGCCCTTCCCCCGTCGTCTGGCCGCCGCCGCGGCCGCCCTGGCCGACTGCCTGGCGGCCTTTGCTGTCCTGCTGTGGGACATCCAGGTGGTCCAGGGCCCGGCCTACGCCGCCCGGGCCCAGCGGAGCCTGGCCCAGGTGGAGGCCGTCCCCGCCGCCCGGGGGCGGCTGCTGGACCGGGAGGGCACCGTCCTGGCCCAGGACCAGGTCACCTGGCAGGCCCAGGTGGACCAGGACGCCGACCCCGCCGTGGCCCAGCGCCTGGCCGCCCTCTGCCGGGAGGAGGGGGTGGCCTGGTCCGGCACGGGGCCGGTGGAGGGGGTCACCTCCCGCCTCCTGGCCCGGGTGAAGGAGGAGGGCCTGGCGGGGGTCACCTTCACCCCGGTGACGGAGCGGACGGGCCAGGGGGCCCTGGCCCCCCACGTCCTGGGCCGGGTGGGGCAGATGAGCCCCGAGGAGTGGGAGAGCTACCAGGACCAGGGCTACGCCATGGACACCCTGGTGGGCAAGGACGGGGCGGAGGCCGCCTTTGAAGCCTACCTCCACGGCACCCCCGGCCAGCGGCTGGTGGAGACCGACCAGGCCGGCCGGGTCACCTCCACCTCCTATGCCCAGGAACCCCAGGCGGGGCGGGACGTCACCCTCACCCTGGACTGGGACCTGCAGACCGCGGCGGAGGAGGCCCTGGGGGCCTTTCTGGACAGCCATCCCCAGGCCACCGGGGGGGCCCTGGTGGCCCTGGACGTGGACGACGGCGGGGTGCTGGCCATGGTGAGCCAGCCGGGGTACGACGGGGCCACCTTCTCCGCCGACTACGCCGCCCTGGCCGCCGACGAGGCCAACCCCCTGATGAACCGGGCGGTCCAGGGGCTCTATGCCCCCGGGTCCACCTTCAAGCTGGTCACCGCCGCGGCGGCCCTGGAGGAGGGGTACCTCACCCCGGAGACCCAGATTTTGGACACCGGGCGGTACACCTATTACGACAGCCCCCAGCCCCAGTGCTGGCTCTACCGCCAGGAGGGGCGGACCCACGGCCTGGAGACCGTCTCCGAGGCCATCGCCGACTCCTGCAACGTCTTTTTCTACGACGCCGGGCGGCGGGTGGGCATCGACACCCTGGGCCGGTACGCCCGCCTGCTGGGCCTGGGGGAGAAGACCGGCATCGAGCTGGCGGGGGAGCAGGCTGGGGTGGTGGCCGGGCCGGAGTACACTGCCTCCGTGGGGGGCACCTGGTATGAGGGGAGCGTCCTCTCCGCCGCCATCGGCCAGGAGAACAACCGCTTCACCCCCCTCCAGCTGGCCCACATGACCGCCACCCTGGTGGGGGACGGGAACCGGTGGCAGGTCCACCTCCTCCGCCAGGTGGAGGGGGAGGCGCCCCGGGAGAGGGTCAGCCTGGGCCAGGTGGACCTGTCGGAGGGGAACGTGGCCGCCATCCGGGAGGGGATGCTGGCGGTGACCCAGACGGGCTCCCTGGCCGCCGCCTTCCAGGACCTCCCCTTCCAGGCAGGGGCCAAGACGGGCTCGGCCCAGGTCACCGGGGAGGAGAATGCCAACGCCGTCCTGGTGTGCTTCGCCCCCTACGACGACCCCCAGATCGCCCTGGCCATCGTGGCCGAACAGGGGGGCTCCGGGGCGGCGCTGGGGGAGGTGGCGGCCCAGGTGCTCCAGTCCTATGTGCCATGAAGACCCCGCCGCCCCAGAGGCGGAACCCCTTGCGCCAGGCAGGGCGTCCCTTTTTTAGACGGGCCGCCCTGCCTGGTTTTCCTTTTACGGAGAATTCATTGGAACTTAACGAAAAGATGGTGGATGGGGCTGCTTCCTGTTTCGTATACTGTCCCTATCCTCCTGGCTCGGAAACCCGCCGGGAAACCACAGAGAAAAGGAGAACTCCCATGAACCTACAAACGATCCGCAAACGGGGCCTCGCCCTCCTGCTGGCAGGGGTCATGACCGTGGGCTTGGCACCTGCCGCCCTGGCCACCGACGGCACCCCTTTGGAAAGCGGTCTGCTCACCGAACCCTTCCTCCAGGTGCCGGGGGAGACCTCAGTGAACGTGGTCTGGTTCACCGAAGGGGACCAGGCCCCCACCACCAACCAGGTCCTCCTCTATGAAAACGGCCAGGATCAGGACCCCACCCGCGCCATCGACGCGGAGACCACCCAGCTCTCCCAGGTCCGGGGCGGCAAGACCACCGAGGATTATAACGACCCCACCGTCCAGCGGATCATTTGGCGGCATGAGGCGGTGGTCACCGGTCTGCCGGAGTACCACGGAGCGGACGAGGAGAAGGTCCCCTACCGGGTGGTTAGCGACGGGGCTCAGAGCGAGATCTACACCCTCCAGGCCCAGGCCCAGGAGGGGACTCCCATGAAGATCCTACTGACCTCCGATATCCAGACCAAGAACATGTGCGCAGCCAACTACGAGAAGCTCTACGAGGCCATCGGCCCCGTGGACGCCGTTCTGGCCAATGGGGACATCATCGACGTCCCCGACCGGGCCTACGACTGGTTCGACGCAGACAGTTCCTTCTTCCGGGTGCTCCAGGGTACCTCCGACCGGGAGATCGGCGGCGTGGAATACAGTGGCGCCCCCCTGCTCCAGAATGCCCCCCTCTATGCCTCCATCGGCAACCACGAGGTCATGGGCCGCTACAGCGACACCACCCTGTTGAACACCCAGTTTAACGATCCCACCACCCGGGCCTACGCCGAGGACCTCTATGACCGGGTGAACAGCGACGACGACCCCACCAACGACGTCTCTGAGGCGGACAAGGAGCAGTTCATCCAGGACAACTCCTTCAACACCACTACCTGGGAGGAGGTCCTCACCCTCCCCGAGAGCGACACCGGGGACGAGCGGTACTACGCCGTCACCATTGGGGACCTGCGGGTAATCGTCCTGGAGGTGGCCCGCATCTGGCGGGGCAACAGCGTGGGGTCCACCAGCAAGTACTCCGAGATCCCCGGGGCCTCTGTGGATGAATATGGCTTTGGCCAGCATATCTTTGAGCCCATCGGCGAGGGCAGCGACCAGCTGGCCTTCCTGGAGGAGGAGCTGCAGAGCGACGCCTTCCAGAACGCCAAATACAAGATGGTGATGTTCCACTGGCAGTTCCACTCCCTGGGGGGCAACCAGATCCCCGCCTACACCGATCCGGTGGCCTCTTCCGTCACCGACCCCGTCACCGGGGAGGAGATGACCATCTACGACTACCCCCTGGCCCAGGACTACCTGACCAACTGCGTGGAGCCCCTGCTGGAGGAGTATGACGTGGACATGGTCTTCAACGCCCACTCCCACCTTTGGAACCGCTTTGAGACCGACAGCGGCATGAACATCCTGGAGACCTCCAACAACGGCAACACCTACGAGGCCTTCCTGGACACCAAGAGCCGCACCTCCGCCTGGCCCTCCGTGTTCAACGAGGGCAACGACCGGGCCGCTCTGGCAGAGCACTGGGACCTGGACAATTACGTCCTCCAGGGGGACCCCTATGGTCTGGACCCCATCTTCCCCTCTGTGGCTACCCTGCCTAACTACGAGCCCTATCTGGAGAGCAACACCATCACGGAGTTCTCCATCTTTGACACCGCCACCGGCCTGGTGAACAGCTACTACTTTGACACCAGCGACCCGGACAGCGAGGTGGTCCTCTTCGACTCCTTCGCCCTGCAGAAGGACGCGGAAGACCCCGCCCCCTCGGTGCCCTTCCAGGACGTGGACCAGAAGGACTGGTTCTACGGCGCGGTCCAGCACGCCGAGGAAACCGGCCTCATGGACGGGGTGTCCGAGGACGCCTTCGCCCCCGAAGGCACCACCACCCGGGCCCAGCTGGTGACCATCCTCCACCGCCTGGAGGGCCAGCCCGCCGCCGGGGAGGCCGCCTTCTCCGATGTGCCCGCCGGCCAGTGGTACACCGAGGCGGTGGCCTGGGCTGCCGCCAACGGCATCGTCAACGGCGTGTCTGACACCACCTTTGCTCCCGACGACCCGGTCACCCGGGAGCAGATGGCGGCCATCCTCTACCGTTACGCCCAGTACAAAGGGTATGACGTGACGGCCTCCGGAGACCTGTCCGGCTACACCGACGCCGGTGCCATCCGCCCCTATGCCGAGGCCGCCATGGCCTGGGCCAACGGCGCCGGCCTCATCACCGGGGTAAGCGACACCACCCTCCAGCCCCGGGGCAATTCCACCCGGGCCCAGGTGGCAACCATCCTTATGCGTTTCTGCCAGAAGGTGGCGGAATAACCCGTTTGCCGCCTTCCCCTGTCAAGGAGAGAGCCCCGGCTCTCTCCTTGACCTGTCTCGGGTGGAAGAGAGGACCACAAGAGACTTGACATTTCCCCCCAAGGGTCCTACAATAGATTCCAACTGAGAATTTCGAACCCCGATAAATTCCGGCCGGCCCCAGGCCGGCACGCTGCATCAAAGGATGGGAACTATGGCTAAGGACAACAAGAAGAAAGTCGAGCAGATCACCGACATGGAGGTGGACTTCGCCCAGTGGTACACCGATGTGTGCAAGAAGGCGGAGCTCATCGATTACTCCTCCATCAAGGGCATGTTCATCTACCGCCCCTATGGCTACGCCATCTGGGAAAACATCCAGGCCGAACTGGACAAGCGCTTTAAGGAGACAGGCCACGAGAACGTCTACCTCCCCCTCCTCATCCCCGAGTCCCTCCTGCAGAAGGAGAAGGACCATGTGGAGGGCTTCGCCCCCGAGTGCGCCTGGGTGACCTACGGCGGCAGCGATCCCCTGGAGGAGCGCTACTGCATCCGGCCCACGTCCGAGACCCTGTTCTGCGAGCACTATAAAAACATCATCCAGTCCCACCGGGACCTGCCCAAGCTGTACAACCAGTGGTGCTCCGTCCTCCGGTGGGAGAAGACCTCCCGCCCCTTCCTCCGCCACCGGGAGTTTCTGTGGCAGGAGGGCCACACCATGCACGCCACCGCCGAGGAGGCCCGGGCGGAGACCCAGCAGATGCTGAACATCTATGCCGACTTTTTGGAAAACGTCCTGGCCATGCCCGTGGTCAAGGGGCAGAAGACCGACAAGGAGAAGTTCAACGGCGCCGAAGAGACCTACACCGTGGAGTGCATGATGCACGACCACAAGGCCCTCCAGGCCGGCACCAGCCACTACTTCGGCGACGGCTTCGCCCGGGCCTTTGACATCACCTTCACCGGCAAGGACAACACCCTCCACTATCCCCACCAGACCTCCTGGGGGGTGTCCACCCGCATGATCGGCGGCATCATCATGACCCACGGGGACAACAATGGCCTGGTCCTGCCCCCCCGCATCGCCCCCACCCAGGTGATGGTCATCCCCGTGGCCCAGCACAAGGAGGGCGTCCTGGAGGCCGCCACCGCCCTGCTGGACCGGCTGAAGGCCATGGGCCTGCGGGCCAAGATGGACGCCTCCGACCAGTCCATGGGCTGGAAGGCCGCCGAGTACGAGATGAAGGGCATCCCCCTGCGGGTGGAGATCGGCCCCAAGGACATGGAGAAGAACCAGTGCGTCCTGGTCCGCCGGGACAGCGGGGAGAAGGTCTTTATCTCCCTGGACGAGCTGGAGACCGCCGTCCCCGCCACCCTGGACGCCATCCACGACGGCCTGTACCAGCGGGCCAAGAAGAACCTGGAGGACCACATCTTCGCCGCCCACTCCCTGGAGGAGGCCAAGGCCCTCCAGGCCCAGCACGGGGGCTTCATCAAGACCATGTGGTGCGGAGACGAGGCCTGCGAGATCAAGATGAAGGAGGAGGGGGGCATGACCTCCCGCTGCGTCCCCTTCGCCCAGGAGCACCTGGGGGACACCTGCCCCATCTGCGGCCGGGCCGCCAAGAAAATGATCTACTGGGGCGTGGCCTACTGAGCCCAGCCCCCGGATCAGCATAGAGAGAGAAAAGAAAGCCGCCGCGAGGACCCTCGCGGCGGCTTTCGGGTTTTGGAAAGGGCTATTTGGCGTACAGCTGCCCGTCGCCGCCCATGAGGGCGGTCATCTCCTCGATCCTGTCCAGGGGGAAGGGGGGCTGGGAGAGGGGCTTCATGGCGATGGACATCAGCTTCATCGGGTTGTCGTCGGCGGCCACCCGGTTGGAACTGAGGTGTCCGCACCGCCGGCAGCGGTGGATGATGGCCCACTCGCCCCGCTGCCGGACCCAGACCCCCACCGGTTCCATGATCCCGCCGCAGTCGGCGGCCCGGTCCCCGGGGACCAGGTCCAGGTGCAGGCTGTTCAGGCAGTTGGGGCAGTGGTTGCGGTGGCCGCTGCCCGCCCCGGCGGAGACCACCAGCCTTCCGCACACCTTGCACACAAAGCTGTCGCTGCACCCGTGGTTTTTATAGTATCCTTTTTCGAATTGCTTTCGTTTGTTTTCTCGGTTCATGGCATCTCCTTGCCGGGCCGCCCGCTAGGGGAACCGCTGCTGCAGAAGGTGTTTCAACGCGTCACGGTATTTCTGGGTGAGGGTCAGGTACTGCCGCTGTTCCTCGGGGGTCCAGGCGTTCCAAATTTGGTTTTCCAGGTCAAACAGGGGGAAGATCTTCTCGGCGGCAAAGGCCCGCCCGCGCTCCGTCAGGCAGACCAGGGTGTTCCGCCCCTTCCCAGGGGCCAGGTACACGATCCCGTCTTTCTCCAGCTTGCGGATGGCGGAGTTGATCGTCTGCCGGCTGATGCCGGTGAGCCTGCTGATCTCGCTCTGGGAGCAGGCGTCCCCTTTTTCGCAGACGACGTATAGGATGTTCATGGCGCTGTCTGAGAGGCCCATTTTTACGGCCGCTTCGTGGTAGAGGGCATTGATCTCCCCGGCCAGATGGGTGAATTCCCCTGCCTGTAGGTAGTGCATCCAGCCACCTCCTTGTACGATTTCATACATGTATATTATATCCGGTTTCGGACATATGTCAAGGGATTTCTCCCTATTTTGAAAAAATCCGCGGTTACACCGCGGATTTGGGTGGAGGTACCGAGTTCGAGCGGGGGACGTTGAGGAAAAAGAAAAGCCTCTGTTCTTAGGAACAGAGGCAAAAAGTGGAGCGAGTGACGAGGCTCGAACTCGCTACCTCCACCTTGGCAAGGTGGCGCTCTACCAGATGAGCTACACTCGCATCAGCAAGGGATATCCTATCATATTCCCGGTGCGGTGTCAAGGGAAATTTCCCCGTTTTCTGAAAAATTTTGGGCGGGGGCCCGGCCGGCCCAGGTGAGGAGGATCTCCGCCACCCGCTGCTGGCCGTTTTCGGGGTAGAGGTTCACCTGGATGTCCGTCAGCTGGGGCAGGGGGAGGGTCTGGGCGGCGTAGGCCTCCTCCACCGCCTGGCGGAGGGAGGCGGCGCTGTCCTCCTGGGTGAAGTAGCCGATGCGGAAGATCACCTTGCTGGGCTGGTGGGGGAGCAGGTCCTGGAGCTCCCGGGCCACGGCGGTGGAGGCGGTGACGGAGATCACCTGGGTGAGCTCCTCCGGGGGGACCCGGTAGGTGATGTCCACGTCCACCTGGTAATAGGCGGCGGTCTGCTGCACGTCGTAGCGGATGTACTCCACGGCGTAGGCCCCGATGGGGTCCTCCCGGGTGACCTCCTGGCAGGCCCGGTCCACGTCGCTGGCGGCGGAGCCGGTGACGCTGCTGTACTGGTACAGCCGCACCGCGCCGGTCTCCTCCCCCTCCTCCACCAGGTGGAGCAGGGCGCTCACCAGGCCCTGGTAGGTCTCCGCCCCCAGGGTGGAGGTGCCCACGGACTCGTCGGAGAACTGGGTGTGGGGGGTGACGGAGGCGTAGCTACGCTCCAGCAGGGACCCGCAGCCGGGCAGGGAGAGCATCAGCAGGGCGGCCAGCAGGGCGGTCAGCAGGGATCGACGCATGGGGGATGCCTCCTTTCTGGGGGGGTCAGCCCCGTAGGGCTGGGGGAGGGGAACGGCAGGTGGTCCCGGTAGGACCATCGCAGGGGAGCCCTGCGACGTGGGGCCGGGGGCCCGGGGGTCGGCGTCGGAACGCCGTCCCGTTTGGATGGGGCGCAGGTTAGCCCCTGCGGCGTGGTCCCCCGCCCCTGTCCGGGGCGGGGATCCAGGCTTTCTCTATGAGAAAGCCCGGACGCAAAGAGTCGCAGGGGGGAACCCCCTGCACCCCCTAGGATAAAACCGCTCGCTGGGGCTCGCTCCATCTTTTGCGTCAGTGGCCTCTGGAACGGTC
>DXDK01000076.1 GCA_019115545.1 Candidatus Evtepia faecavium | reverse complement strand
ACCAAGATCCCGTTGATCTGGATCACGAACAGGGAGAGGAGGGTGTTGGTCAACCCGTGGGCCAGGTTGCAGCCGAAGATCCAGCGGGTCTTTCGATACAGCGCCCCGTACCAGAAACTCTGAAGCACCGCCAAAAGGGCAAACCACCCGAAGGGGATGTTCTGCTGGGAGGCTCCCTCTACAAACCACAGGGGGAGGTGCCACACCGCCCAGACCAAGCCCGTGACCACCGCCGCCACGGGAAAGGGGACCCGCCCCTCCAGGATGGGCTCCATGGTTCCCCGCCAGCCCACCTCCTCGTTGCCGCCATAGATCAGCACCGCCTGGAGGAAGACCATCGGAAGCCCCGCCAGGGGCAGCTGGGGATTCAGCTGCCGGGAGGACAGGGCGAGGATCCCGCCCTCCAGCAGGCAGAAGAGCAGCACCACCCACAGAGTGCCCCGGCGGAACCCAAAGACAAATCGGGGAATCTCCCGCACCCAGCCGCCCTGGCGGCAAAAGGTCCACAGCCCCCCCACCGTGGGGCCAAAGCCCCCCAGCAAATGCAGCGCCACCCCCACCGGGTGGGTGAAGGTCAGCACGCCCTGGCACACCAGCACCGCCATCCCGCCCCAGCACAGGCCGGTGATGCCGAAGGTCCAGAGGAGATAAGGCAGCAGTCGGTTTCCCATGGCGGTTCCCCTTTCCCTGAGACAGAATCGTTGCGCTGCCATTGTACCCGCTCCTCTCCCCGGTGTCAAGAAACCCCGCCCCGGGACGGCGGGAAATCCGTTCCGGGGCGGGGTTTGGGAAACACGAGAAAGATAAGAAAAAAAGCAAGGAAGTGAAACCTGGAAGGGGAGCGTGCTCAGTCCCCGTCGTAAGCCTTTTGGAAGATGCCGATGATCTGCTCCTTGGTGGCCTTTCTGGGGTTGGTGGCGGCGGTGGCGTCCTTCATGGCGTTCTCGGCCATGATCTCGAAGTCCGCCGGATCCACGCCCAGGGAGCGCAGGTTCTGGGGGATGCCCAGGTAGCGGCCGAAGGTCTTCAGGCCGTACACGCAGGCCTCGCCGGCCTCAAAGGGAGACATGCCGTCCACATTGATGTCCATGGCCCGGGCGATCACCGCGAACCGCTCCAGGTTGCCGATGAGGTTGAACTCCTGGACATAGGGCAGCAGGATGGCGTTGCACACGCCGTGGGGCAGGTTGTAGAAGCCGCCCAGCTGGTGGGCCATGGCGTGGACATAGCCCAGGGAGGCGTTGTTGAAGGCCACGCCGGCCAGGTACTGGGCATAGGCCATCTCGGACCGGGCCTTCATGTAGTCGCCGTTGGCCACCGCCTGAGGCAGGTAGTGGACGATCTTGTCGATGGCCTTGATGGCGGCTGCGTCGGTGAGGGGGTTGGCGTCGGTGGAGACATAGGCTTCCACCGCGTGGGTCAGTGCGTCCATGCCGGTGGCGGCGGTGAGGGAGGCGGGCATGCCCACCATGAGCTCCGGGTCGTTGATGGCGATGGCCGGGGTGACCCGCCAGTCCACGATGCACATCTTCACCTTCCGTGCGGTGTCGGTGATGATGCAGAACCGGGTGATCTCAGAGGCGGTGCCGGCGGTGGTGTTCACGGCCACCAGGGGGGGCAGGGCCTCGTGGGCCTTGTCCACGCCTTCATAGTCGGAGATCTTGCCGCCGTTGGTGGCCACCAGGCCAATGCCCTTGGCGCAGTCGTGGGAGGAGCCGCCGCCCAGGGAGAGGATGCAGTCGCAGCCGTTGTCGTGATAGAACTTCTCCCCTTCCACCACGTTGGTGTCCTTGGGGTTGGGCTCGGCCTTGCCGAAGACGGCGGAGTCCACCCCGGCGTCCTTCAGGATCTGCTGGATGCGGGTGGTCATGGGGTTCTTGGCCAGGAACTCGTCGGTGACGATCATGGCCTTGCTGCCCCCCAGGCTCTTCATGAGCTCGCCGGTCTCCACCACGGAGCCCTCACCGAAGACGTTTCTGCTGGGTACGAAATAATAAGTGGACATAGTTCTTTTCCTTTCTTTGCCAGGGATTTTGGTTAAATACGAGGTGATTTTGGCGGCTCTTCCCCGCCTGCCAGGGAAAAAAGGGTATAAAAGGGGCGGAGGGCTTTCCCTCCGCCCCTTCGCAAGCACTTGACAGGGTTTGTCCGGTTTTGCTTACTTTGCGGGATAGAAGCCGGAAGGCGTCTCTCTCAGGTTGATCATGATATTCTTCTTCTGGGTGTAGTGCTCCAGGATGACCTTGTGGGTCTCACGGCCGATGCCGGACTGCTTGTAGCCGCCGAAGGGGGCGCCGGCAGGGATCATGTTGTAGGTGTTGACCCACATACGGCCGGTCTCCACGGCGCGGGCCACCCGGAGGGCACGGTTGATGTCCTGGGTCCAAACGGCGCCGCCCAGACCGTAGACGGAGTCGTTGGCCATGGCGATGACCTCTTCCTCGGTCTTGAACTTGATGACCACAGCCACGGGGCCAAAGATCTCTTCCTGGGCCACCCGCATGTTGTTGTTGGCGTTGACGATGAGGGTGGGCTTCATGAAGGCACCGTTGGCGCAGGCGCCGTCCTTGCAGGGCTCGCCGCCGCAGGCGATGGTGGCGCCCTCTTCCTTGGCCAGTTCCACGTAGGACATGATCTTTCTCAGCTGGCCCTGGTCCACCTGAGAGCCCATCTGGGTGTTGGGATCCAGAGGATCGCCCACGGTGATGTTGTTGAAGGCCTTGACGGCGGCATCCACAAACTTGTCATAGATGCTCTCCTGGACGAACACCCGGGAGCCGGCGCAGCACACCTGGCCCTGGTTGAACAGGATGCCCAGCTGCAGGCCGTCCAGGGCGCGGTCCCAATCGCAGTCCTCGAAGAAGATGTTGGCGCTCTTGCCGCCCAGCTCCAG
This sequence comes from Candidatus Evtepia faecavium, assembly GCA_019115545.1. Taxonomy (GTDB): domain Bacteria; phylum Bacillota; class Clostridia; order Oscillospirales; family Oscillospiraceae; genus Evtepia; species Evtepia faecavium. The sequence continues at coordinate 633 of DXDK01000076.1, read as the reverse complement.
AGTGGAGGGGATGAGCTTGTCGGCCGCTGCCTTGGCCACGTCCAGGCCCACTTCGGTGGAGCCGGTGAAGGCCAGCTTGCGGAAGCCGGGGTGGTCCAGCATATACTGGCCGGCCCGGGAGCCGCCGCCGGTGACCACGTTCAGCACGCCGGGGGGCAGCAGGTGGCCGATGAGCTTCACCAGAGTCAGCACGCTCAGAGAGGTGGTGGAGGAGGGCTTAAAGACGATGCAGTCGCCGGCCGCCAGGGCGGGGGCCAGCTTCCAAGCGGCCATCAGGAAGGGGAAGTTCCAGGGGACAATCTGCCCCACCACGCCGATGGGCTCGTGGAGGATGATGTTCATAAACTCGCCCACATGGTCCTTCAGGATGCTGGCGGAACCCTCCTCGGTGCGGATAGCGCCGGCAAAGTACCGGAAGTGGTCGGAGGAATAGGGCACGTCGATGGTCATGGTCTCCCGGATGGGCTTGCCGTTGTCCATGGACTCGATGGTGGCCAGCAGTTCCTGGTTCTCGTCGATGATGTCGGCGATCTTCAGCAGGATGGCGGCGCGCTTGTCCGGTTCCAGATCCCGCCAGGCGGGGAAAGCAGCCCAAGCGGCCTGGACGGCGGCGTCCACGTCCTCCTTGGTGGC
>DXDK01000075.1 GCA_019115545.1 Candidatus Evtepia faecavium | reverse complement strand
GGATTTCCCCAAAATTTCACCAAAACCAGATGGAAGGCCGCCGCCCCGCCTTTTACAATGGAAGCAGAGGCACACCACGCCTCGCTCCATGGAAAGGCAGGAATCCCAGTATGGAAAAGACCTATGTATTGGACACCAGTGTCCTCCTTCAAACCCCCTCCGCGCTGGACGCCTTTGAGGAGAACCACATCGTTCTCCCCATCGCGGTCCTGGAAGAGCTGGACGCCCTGAAAGGCGCCGATGGGGAGCAGGGCGCCAACGCCCGCCAGGCCATCCGGCATCTGGAGGCCCTCCGGGCCCGGGGCAGTTTGCTCTCCGGCGTGGCACTGCCCGGCGGAGGCACGCTGCGGGTGGAGACCAACTGCGTGGACATCCCCCTGCCCGGCGGCCTGCCGGGGTATCCCAACCACCGGCGCATCCTCCAGGTGTGCCAGGCCCTCCAGCAGGAGAAGGGCCAGGCCACGCTGGTGACCAAGAACATCCTGCTGCGCATCAAAGCCCAGATGCTGGGGCTGGCGGCAGAGGATTTTACCAGCGAGCAGGTGCCCGTGAGCCAGGAGCAGTACACCGGCCGGTGTGAGGTCTTTGTAGCCGAGAAGAAGTTCGAGCATTTCCCCAAAAAGAACCTTGCCCCAGAGGACGTCTATCAGGTGGACGAGACCGGGGCGCAGCAGCCGGTGCGGCTGATGTGCAACCAGTTTCTCATCCTTCGGGCCGACCAGTCCAACCGCAAAACCCAGCTGGGCCGGTTTGACGGGAAGAAAATCGTCCCCCTGGCCTATAAAAAGAAAAAGCCTTATGGCATCTCCCCCCGGAACGTGGGGCAGTACTTCCTCCAGGAGGCCCTGATGACCGGGGCCGAGGAAGCCCCTCTGGTGATCGTCAAGGGCATGGCGGGCACCGCCAAGACCTTCTACTCCCTGGCCGTGGGCCTGCACGCCATGCTGGAACAGGAGCAGCCCGCTTACCGCCGCATCCTCATCAGCCGGCCCAACGTCCACTTCGACGACGACATCGGCTTCCTCCCCGGGGACGAGGGGGAGAAGATCGCCCCCCTCCTCCGCCCGGTCATCGACAACCTGGAGCTGCTGGTGGACCAGAACGAGGACGAGCGCTTTGCCGACGAAGTGAGCCTGTCGGGCAAGGTAGAGGAGCTCTTTGACCGGGACATCGTCAGCGCCCAGGCCCTGAACTTCATCCGAGGGCGCTCGGTGACCAAGACCTACCTCATCATCGACGAGGCCCAGAACCTCACCCCCAAGCAGGCCAAGGGCATCATCACCCGGGCGGGCATCGGCACCAAGATCATCCTCCTGGGGGACCCCAACCAGATCGACAACCCCCTGCTGGACGAGCGCACCAACGGCCTGAGCTACGCCTCCGAGCACATGAAGGGCAGCCCCCTCTGCTTCCAGGTCTCCTTGACGGCAGAGGAGTGCGAGCGCTCCGCCCTGGCCACCGACGCCGTGCGCCGGCTGTGAGCCCAACCCGTCCCCTCCGCCGCCCGGCGGGAGGCCCCAGGCTTCCCGCCGGGCGGCCCTCTCCTCAAAACTGGCCGGCCAGCCACAGGATCAGGCCATACACCACGCTGGCGGAGATCCCATACACCAGCACCGGCCCGGCCACGGTGAAGAGCTTGGCGGCGGTGCCGGCGATCATCCCCTCCTGCTTAAACTCCATGGCGGGGGCCACCACGGCGTTGGCAAAGCCGGTGATGGGCACCAGGGTCCCCGCCCCGGCGTGCTTGGCAAAGCGGTCAAACACCCCCACCCCCGTGAGCAGGGCGGTGACGAAGATCAGGGTGACGGACACCGCCATCCTGGCGTGGCCGGGGTCCAGGCCCAGGGCGCCGTACCCATCCAGCAGGGCCTGGCCCAGGAGGCAGATCCCGCCCCCCACGCAAAAGGCCCAGGCCAGGTTCTTCCCCAGGGGGGAGGGCCTGGCCTTCCCCTGGACATAGGCGTTGTAGGCCTCGTTGGTCAGTTTGTTCAGATCCATGGCGATCACCTCCCGGACAGTGTGCCCGGAAAAGCGGGAAAGTATGCCCTTTGCCCCGCCCCTCTACGAACCGTAGGTAGCCTTTCCTCCCCCTTCCATGGTAAGATACCGGGGAAAAGGAGGTCCAAGTCAATGAACCAATATGTAACAGGCGCCATCATCAAGCAGCTGCGGGAGGGAAAGGGCATGACCCAAGCCCAGCTGGCCGCCCGGCTCCAGGTCAGTGACAAGGCCGTGTCCCGGTGGGAGACCGCCAAGGGGTACCCGGACATCACCCTGATCGAGCCCCTGGCCCAGGCCCTGGACATCTCCGTCATGGAGCTGCTCTCCGGGGACTGGGTCACCAACGCCAACCGGGCCGGCAACCTGCTCCGGTCCAAGTGGTATGTCTGCCCCATCTGCGGCAACATCCTCCACAGCACCGGGGCGGCGGTGGTCAGCTGCTGCGGCCTGACCCTGCCTCCCCTGGAAGCGGAGCTGCCCGACGGGGACCACGCCATCACCGTGGAGCCGGTGGAGGACGAGTATTACGTCACCGTGGACCACCCCATGGAGAAGGGCCATTTCCTCTTCTTCCTGGCCGGGGTGTCTGACGAAGGCGTCCAGCTGGTCAAGCTCTATCCCGAGGGGAGCGGGGCCGCTCGGCTGAAGCTGCGCCGGATGAAGTGGGTCTATGCCTATTGCAACCGCCACGGGCTGTTCCGCTGTTCCCTGCCGTAACCCCCGCCGCGCCAGGAAATCGGGGGAAAACGACTTGACAAATCCCCGTTTTCCAGTATAATAATATAGCCTGTCTATCTGCAGACGGGCATATCCTTGCCGGCAGCAGGGACTGCCGGCCAAATGTCCATAAGGAGGTGCAAGAAACTATGGCAAAGGTAAACGCAAACTACGAAGTGGTCTACATCCTGGACCCCGCCCTGGGGGAGGAGGCCATCGCCGCCATGATCGAGAAGTTCAAGGCGCTGGTGGAGACCCAGGGTACCGTGGCCGCCATCGATGACTGGGGCAAGCGCCGTCTGGCCTATCCCATCAACGACCTGAACGAAGGCCACTACGTCCTCATGACCTTCACCGCCACCCCCGAGCTCCCCGCCGAGCTGGATCGTGTGCTGAAGATCACCGAAGGTGTCATGCGCTCCATGATCATCTGCAAGGACGAGTAAGGGGGTCTCCAGCTTGCTGAACAAGATCTTCTTACAGGGCCGGCTGGTGGCCGACCCGGAGCTGCGCCACACCCAGAGCGGCATCGCCGTGGCCTCCTTCCGCCTGGCGGTGGACCGGGACTTTAAGGACCGGGACACCGGCGAGCGCAAGGCAGACTTCATCAACATCGTCGCCTGGCGGCAGACGGGAGAGTTCGTCTCCCGCTTCTTCACCAAGGGCCGGATGGCCATTGTGGAGGGCAAGCTCCAGACCCGGGATTACACCGACCGGGACGGCAACCGCCGCTACGCCACCGAAGTGGTGGCCGACAACGTCTACTTCGGCGACTCCCGCCGGGATAGCGAAGGCGGCAGCTACTCCGCTCCCCCTGCCGGCCGCGGCGGCTACAGCGCCCCCCCTGCCGGCGGCAGCGCCCCTGTCGACCGCGGCGGCTACTCCGCCGCCCCCACGGTGGATCAGTTCGCTGACCTCACCGACGACGACGGCGAGCTGCCCTTCTGAGCCTCCCTCGGGGAGGTCCCTCAGACCACTTTCATTCTTTACTCTATATAAGGAGGTTTGCTCTTATGGCTATGGATAGAGAACGGCCCCGCGGCCGGAAGCGCCGCAAGGTCTGCACGTTCTGCGTTGACAAGGTCGAGCACATCGACTACAAGGACGCCGCCAAGCTGCGCCGGTTCCTTTCTGAGCGGTCCAAGATCCTGCCCCGCAGAACCACCGGCACCTGCGCCATGCATCAGCGCCAGCTGACCGAGGCCATCAAGCGTGCCCGGCAGATCGCTCTGCTGCCCTACGTGACCGACTAATCGCAGTCATCCCAAAGACGCGCCGTACCCCGGCGCGTCTTTCCATCTCGAAAAAGTGGCCAGCCACTTTTCCGAGAGCGGCTGCATGAAAGGTTCCCCTCGATTTCTGCGAAATGGTCGGCGAACCTTTCATGAGAAGTGTCATTTCCGCCGCACATGTCACCGGAAATGACGGATCTGACTTTCTTCCAGCGGCTGCAGCCGCTGGAACTCTGCGAGGCCGCCCTCCTGGGAGGTTTTTCGACAACCCGAGACGCGCCGTACCCCGGCGCGTCTTTTTTCACTCACCTTGGAAAGGAGTTTTCCCATGTCATCCTTCACCGCTGCCGTGTGGCAGACCACCTCCCGCCCCTATGACAAGGCGGGCAACCTGGCCCGGGCTCTTCGGGCCATGGAGGAGGCCCACGCCCTGGGGGTCTCCCTGCTGGTGCTGCCGGAGATGTTCCTCACCGGCTACCTCATCCGGGACCAGCTGGCGCAGCTGGCCGAGGCCATCCCCGACGGGCCCGCCCTCACCGCCCTGCGGGAGAAGGCCCGCGCCCTCTCCCTGGGCCTGGTGGTGGGGATGCCCGTGGCCAACCCCGGGGGCAAGCCCTACAACGCCCTGGTGATGGTGGACCGGGACGGCTCCGTGGCCGGGGTCCAGGGAAAGACCCACTTCTTCGGCGGGGAGGAAAAGATGTTCGACCCCGGCCCCACCCTCCGGGCCTTCGACACCTCCTTCGGCCGGATGGGCCTGCTGGTGTGCTATGACGGGGAGTTCCCCGAGACCGCCCGCACCCTGGCCCTGGACGGGGCCAAGCTGCTGTGCATGGGGGCGGCCAACATGACCCCCTATGAGGACTACCACTTCCTCTACATGCGCACCCGGGCCATGGAGAACCGGGTCTACGCCCTCTATTGCAACTACGTGGGGGAGGAGAAGCGCTTCCACTACTGCGGCCAGAGCGGCATCTTCCACCCCACCGGGCGGATCTTAGCCCAGGGGGACACCTGCAGCCACGCCCTCCTCCTGGCCGACGTGGACATGGCGGACACCACCGCCCAGGACGATTTCCTCAACTACCTCCGCCACCGCCGGCCGGAGCTCTACCACCCCGACCTCACTGCCCAGGTATAAACCCCGCCCCTTCCGCCCATACTGGGGAAAACGGAAAGGAGTGGTCACCATGGTGAAAGGGGTCACCCGCCAGGTGGTGGTGGTCCGGGGCCCGGACCGGAAGTGGTTCGAGCAGGCCATCTTCCTCCTGCGGGAGGAGACAGAGGAGGTCCCCCCGGAGGAACAGGTCCTCCAGCAGGCCCAGGCAGTGGCGGAGGACTATCTCCTCCGGGCCTCCCCCCGGGCCCGGAGGAGGCAGAAGTGGCGGCTGGTGTGGGCCGCCCTGGCAGGGGGCGCGGCCGCCTCCCTGCTGTGGTGGGCGGGGATCCTCCCCCTTCCCTTTTGAGGGCAGAGGTGGTATACTCAGGGCTGACGTGACACACAGACAAGGAGCACAGCCATGGACAACATCATTCTCATCGGCATGCCCGGGGCGGGGAAGAGCACCCTAGGGGTCCTGCTGGCCAAGACCCTGGGCATGACCTTTCTGGACACCGACCTGGTGATCCAGCAGCAGGCCGGGGGCCTGCTCCGGGACCTCATCGCCGACCGGGGCATCGAGGGGTTCCTGGACCTGGAGGGGGAGGTCTGTTCCCACCTCCAGGTCCACCGCACCGTGGTGGCCACCGGCGGGAGCGTGGTCTATCGCCCCCAGGCCATGGCCCATCTGCGAAAAATCGGCACCGTGGTCTACCTGAAGCTGGGCTACCGCCCCCTGGCCCGGCGGCTGGGGAGCCTGAAGCGCCGGGGGGTGGTCCTCCGCCCCGGGCAGACCTTGCGGATGCTCTACCAGGAGCGGGTCCCCCTCTATGAAAAGTACGCCCACATCACCGTGGACTGCGGCAGCCAGGACATCGAGCACACCCTGGACCGGGTGATCCGGGCCCTGGAGAAACGGGGCCAGCTATAACCAAGCAGAAACCCCCGCTTCCTCTCGCGCTGAGGAGGCGGGGGTTTTTCGCTTTTTTAGCAGGGCTGCATGCCCTGTTTTTATGCCGTATGCCGCAACCCGCGGCGGCTTTCCGGGATGTACCGCCGGAGATAGGACACCTTGGGGATCCCCTTGATCAGGAGCATGCCCAGGATGTAGCACACGGCGGCCTCGCCGATGCCCACCCACAGGGCGTTGAGGCCGAAGAGGGTGGGGAACTGGGCGGTGAAGCCCACCTCGTACCAGGCCAGCATTCCCCCCACCAGGACCATGTTGCACACCACCGGGGGCAGGGGCGCCAGCCAGGGGCGGTTGGTCTTCTGGGTGAGCAGGGCGGCCAGGAGGGTGGCCAGGGAGCCCACCACGATGTCGATGGGGCCGTAGGGGCTGAGCAGGTTGGCCACCAGGCAGCCCACAAAAACCCCTGGCCAGGTGCCGGGGAAGAGGAAGGGCAGCACGGTGAGGGCCTCGGAGAAACGGAACTGCACCGGGCCATAGGCCAGGTTCATGGCCGAGGCCACCAGGGTGAGGGCGGCATAGGCCGCGGCAATGACCCCGTTGAGGGCCAGCAGATGGGTTTTTGAGCGCATGTGTCTTTGCCTCCATTTTGGTATTTAGAGTACGGCGCGCGAACCGCACAGCGGCGGGAGGGCTCTCCCAGCCCCGCCGGTTGGACCGGGTGTGGAAACCAGTCGGGGATACTATAGCACAGCGGGGAGGAAATTGCAACGGGGGGGCCGGCCGGTATCGGCAGGTGGTCCCGTTAGGACCATCGCAGGTTCAAACCTGCGACGTGGTCACCCGCCCCTATCCGGGGCGGGGATCCAGGCTTTCTCTAGGAGAAAGCCCGGACGCAAAGAGTCACAGGGGGGAACCCCCTGCACCCCCGTAAATAAAACCGCTCGCTGGGGCTCGCTTCATCTTTTGGGTTGGGAGACGCAGCAGAGCGTTCACAGGTCTTTTTCGTGACCCACCTACGGGCCCTGATTTGGAAACTTCCTTTTTGGAGAATATTTTTTGGCTGGATTTTTTCAACCCTGTCCCTCCGTCTACCAACCCGCGCCTCCCAGCCCGCCCAGCTGGGGGGCGGGCCCCTTCCCACGGGGGATGCAGGGCCGCAGGCCAGGAAACAAAAAAAGAGGGATACCCCGAAGGATATCCCAAACCAGAGTGGGGAGTCCAGAGGGGAGAAACTCTCCCCTCTGGTGTTCTTTCCTCCATTTCTCACAGGAGAAATGGAGGCCGCCGGCAGGCATCCCCCCCGGGGCGCTGCGCCCCGAGGTGGGTAAAAGCCCCGACCACCCGTAGGGTACGTACGGGGGCCAGGCCCCCGGCCCCGCGCGGGGGCGTTCATCCCCCCTCTCGCCCCTCCAGGCGGGCCACCAGCACCGTGCCGTCGTCCTCCCCCTGGCACAGGTCCTGGCTCTGGCGGAGGATCCGCTGGGCCAGGTCGCTGGGGCTGTCCCCCTGGTAGGCCGCCAGCAGGTCCCGGACCCAGCGGTCGTCCCGGCCGCAGAGGACCCCGTCGGTGACCATCACCACCCAGTCCCCCTCGGTGCCCCGGAAGCGGTGGACATCGGGCTTGGCCCCCTCCCCGGCGGCCACCAGCCCCGCCGGCAGGGAGGACCCCACCGCGCAGCGGACCCCCTTCCCCCGGCGGATGTAGGTGGGGGCCGCCCCCTGCTTGCACAGGGTGCACTTGCCGGTGAACAGGTCCAGGGAGAGCAGGTCGATGGTGGTGCTCCCCCCGGCCTCCCCCCGGAGGGCCAGAGCGGAGGAGACGGTCTCCACCCCCTCCTGGCCCCCCATCCCCGCCCGGAGGAAGTTCTCCAGGAGCTTGGCCGCCTGGGCGCTCTCCTGCCGGGCCGCCGGGCCGGAGCCCATGCCGTCACAGAGGAGGAGGAAGAGCTGCCCGTCCTCCCGGCGGAACCACAGGCCGGTGTCCCCGCTGACCTTCTCCCCCCGGCGGGGGGCCCCGGCCAGGCTCACCGTGGCCCGGTAGGGCTCGGCCTGGGCGAAGAGGAGGCGGCCCCCGGTCTCCTCCCCCTCCCGGAGACGGGTACCCAGGACCTGGGAGAGCTCCCGCCGGGCGGCGGGGGTCTTCAGCTCCTCCGTGACCGGGACCTCCGCCCGGAGGCGGCCGGCCTTGTCATAGTAGACCACCCCGCCGGTGAGGTTGTGGCTGCGGAGGAAGACCGCCAGCTTCTCCTGCCGGGGCAGGTCGGGGGTGACCCCGGCGGCCACCTCCGCCGCGGCGGTGCGGAGGAGGTGGTCCAGCCGGGCATACTGGCTGCACAGGGCGGAGCGGGTCTCATAGGTCCGCCGCAGGGCCTGCCGCCGCCGGAGAAAGGCGGTGAGCTGGCGGTTCACCTCCCCCAGAAACTCCGGGAAGCGGACGCACCGGGCGGAAAAGGGCCCGGGAAAGTCGGTGGCCAGGGCCCGGCCCCGGGCCAGCATGGGGCCGGTGGCGTCGTTGCAGGCCCCCCGGGTGGCCTGGTAGTCCTTCTGCCAGCAGGTGTCCCCCAGGACGCACCGGGCGCACACCTGGTCCGCCGCCCGGGTGAAGATCTCCGCCGGGTTCTCCGTGTGCTTCTCCTCCGGGCGTAGGGTCTCCTTCACGCTGCCGCAGAGGGTGTGAAAGGCCCCGGCCATCTCCCCCATCTTCCGGGAGAGGGCCTGGCGGCCGGCCTCCCAGTCCGCCCCCTGGGCGGGGGTGGGCGCCGGCCGCCCCTTGGGCAGGCGGAGGGGGAGCACCAGGAAGAGGATGGCCCCCACCGCCGCCTCCAGGGGCAGGCCCATGTGCCGGCCCCCGTCCCAGGTCCACAGCACCGCCACCGTCACCGCCAGGGCATAGACCAGGGCAGCCCAGCCCTTTCGCCGGTCCCGGCACAGGCCGCACAGCAGCCCCGCCAGGGTGAGGACCAGGCTGTAGTAAGGGGCTTCCCCGGAGGCCAGGTCCAGGGCCACCCCGGCGCAGGCCCCGGTGAGGGCGCCGCCCCCCACTCCCCGGCGGGCCACCAGCATCACCCCCACCGCCGCCGCCAGGCGGCCCAGGGAGAAGGTAGCCAGCACCTCCACCCGGGACAGGGACATGAGCACCGTGCCCCCCAGCAGGAGCAGGCCCACCGTCTGCCGGGGGGCCAGGGCCTGAAGGCCGTCCAGGGTCTCCGGCCACTGCTTGAACACCACCCGGTAGCCGTAGGCCGCCGCCCCGGTGAAGAGGACCTCGGTGAGGAAGTACACCAAATCCTCCCCGTGCCAGCCCTGGCCTCCCCGGGTGATGATCCCCGTCAGGGCGCACAGCAGCATGGCGATGGCCGGCATGAACCACCCCCGGCGGTAGGCCTTGGTATCGTAGAAGGCGAAGGCCACGGAATAGGTCAGCACCGCCGAGGCGGCGTAGCGCATGCCGTCGGTCATTCCCTCCAGGCAGAGGTAGCCCAGGCAGGTCCCCGCCAGGGTGCAGAAGCCGCTGAGCCCCGACCCGGCGGCGGCCACCGCCGCCACCCCGAAGGGGGCATAGAGGCCAAACAGCTCCGCCCCGGCCAGCACCGCCCCCAGGAGGAACCCCACCCCCGCCTCCGCCAGGCCCAGGAAGGCCCGGCGGGAGACATTGACCTGGTCTCCCCGGGGGAAGCGGAGCAGCCGTCCCCCGGTCCGTTCTTTTGTTGCCATGGTGATCCCTCCTACAGATCGGTTCTCGGAATGTGTGCTCCGATTATACCGGTCTGTGGCGGAAAAGGCTGTCAAAGACTGGATGGGGAAAACGGGGGGCTTTCCCCAGCATTTGCCCTCCTCCCAGCTTCTTCGGGGGGAAGGGGCGGCGTTCCAGAAAAAAAGCCCCCGGAAGGGGGGCGGGAAAGGGAAAATTCCCGGGGGCGGTTTGTTCAGAAACCGGGCAGATGAGGGAAGCAAACAGCGGCGGCCCGTGGGGCCGCCGCTGTGGCGTTTTGGATGCTGAGGGGCGGTCAGGTTCGGGGGCGCCGCTTCTGGATCTCGTCCAGCAGGTGGGCGGCCACCTGGTCCTTCCCCATCCGGGGCAGGGCCAGCTCCCCCTCCCGGGTGATGAGGGTGACCACGTTGGTCTCCACCCCGAAGCCCGCCCCGGCGTCCCGGAGGTTGTTGGCCACGATCATGTCCAGGTGCTTGCGCTCCAGCTTGGCCCGGGAGTTGGCGATCATGTCCCGGGTCTCCATGGAGAAGCCGCAGACGAAGAGGCCGGGGTGCCGGTGCTGGGCCACCCAGCCCAGGATATCGTCGGTGCGGGCCAGGGGGATGGACAGGTCGGTCATCTCCGTCTTTTTCATCTTGTCCTGGGCCACGGTGGCCGGGCGATAGTCCGCCACGGCGGCGGCCTTGATGAGGATGTCCGTCTGGGGGAGCAGGTCCTGCACCGCCCGGAACATGTCCCCGGCGGTGGTCACCGGCCGGGTGTCCACAAAGGGGACCAGGGGGAGGCTGGTGGGGCCGGAGACCAAGGTCACCCGGGCCCCCCGGAGCATGGCCTCCCGGGCGATGGCGTACCCCATCCGGCCGGAGCTGTGGTTGGTGAGGAAACGCACCGGGTCCAGGGCCTCCTGGGTGGGCCCGGCGGTGACGGTGACCCGCACCCCCTGAAGGGTCTTGGGCCGGGCCAGCTCCCGGGCGATGTGGTCCAAGAGAACCTCCGGCTCGGGCATCTTGCCGCTGCCCACCGCCTGGCAGGCCAGCAGGCCGCTGTCCGGGGGGATGATCTGGAACCCGTAGTGGGCCAGGGTCTTCAGGTTGTCCTGGGTGATGGGGTTTTCCAGCATAGCGGTGTTCATGGCCGGGGAGACCAGCTTGGGGCACTTGGCCGCCAGGACCACGGTGGTGAGCATGTCGTCGGCGATACCGTGGGCCAGTTTGGCGATGACGTCCGCCGTGGCCGGGGCAACGAGGATCAGGTCCGCCGCCGTGGCCAGGGAGATGTGGTGGATGTCATAGGGGAAGTCCCGGTCAAAGGTGTCCACCACGCAGCGGTGGTTGGTGAGGGACTCGAAGGTCAGGGGGGTGATGAACTGGGTGGCGTTTTTGGTCATCACCACGTGGACCTCCGCCCCGGCCTTCCGCAGGGCAGAGGCCACGTTGGGGATCTTATAGGCGGCGATGCCGCCGGAGACGCACAGCAGGACGCACTTTCCTTGCAGGTTTTCCATGGGTCGTTCTCCTATCTCACTGGTGGTTTCCCCGGGGGCCGGGGCAGCGCCGGAAGCGCCGGCGGGCAAAGCCCGTGAGGGCCTTGGCGCTGGGATGCCGGAGGAACTCGGGGGCCAGATCCCCCAGGCGCGCCCGATCCAGGTTGTCCCCGCCCGGGGGTATTCAATGGTTGTATTATCGGCCCCGGGTGTACCGTTTGTCAATGGGCTTGCGGAGTTTTTCTTTGCCTCCCTCCCCAAAACTGCTCCGCAGAAGGGCCGCGCCCCCATAGCGCAGGCAGCGGAGGATCCGCTGCTCCCCCCGCTTCAGGGTGCGGGAGACGGTGGTCCGATCCACCCCCAGCAGGTCAGCGATCTCCTGCATGGTGCGGCCCTCGTTATAGTAAAGGAAGAGCATCTGCCGCTGCCGGTCGGTGACCTCGTCCCGCAGGGCCCGGCCCAGGGCGTGGCGCAGGCGAAGCAGCTCTTCCTGGTTGTCCTCAGCCATGAGATGGGTGTACACCAGCAGATCCCCGTTGGTGATCCGGTGGCGCTTATAGCGTGTAGCGCCCATTGCGGCGGTACCCCCTCTCATAATAGTGCTCCAGCAGCACCGCCAGGTCCCTGGCCTCCCGCCAGATGAGCTGGAGGATGTGGATCCGGTGGTCCACCCGCAGCCGTTCCTCCTCTTCCTGGAGGGTCTTGCGCAGGGTTTTCAGTTCCTTGATCCGCCCCTGGAGCACCTGGGCCTGGGCCCGGTACTCCACGGACATCTCCCGTAAGGTCATAGCATTCTCCTCTCTCTGTTCTCCGCCGCCGGCACCGGGGGCACAGCCCCTGCCAGGTGGGCGGGTCTTCCGTGTATTGCTCCTGGCCGCATTCGGCGCACCACTCCCGGGGGAGCTCCTGCTGCCGGTCCCAAAACCGGGGCCGGGCAGGCTTACGCCGCCCCCTGCCGACGGGCCAAAAAAAGTCCTCCTTTTCCGAAAAAATGCTTGACAAACTCCTTTCCATCTGATAAACTAATCCTCGCTGCGGACGAGCAAGTACCCGTGCTGGTGTAGCTCAGTTGGTAGAGCAGCTGATTTGTAATCAGCAGGTCGGGGGTTCGAGTCCGTCCACCAGCTCCAAAATTGCATATGGAGGAGTTCCCGAGTGGCCAAAGGGGGCAGACTGTAAATCTGTTGTCGACGACTTCGATGGTTCGAATCCATCCTCCTCCACCAAACATCCCGATTGCGAAAGCAGTCGGGATGTTTTCTTTTCCCCTATTCACGCTTCCCTCTTCCCGATTTCCTTCTCCCCGGCCCCGCCGGGCCCCTCAACATGGGGCGCTCCCCTCCCCAAAAATAGAACATATGTTCTATTCATATCGTAGGATACCACATTTCCCCGCCCTTGTCAATGCCCCTCTCTGGGCAAAAAAGGAAGCCCGCCCCCGCTCCCCTCGCGGCGAGCGCGAAAGGGAACAGGGGCGGGCTTCCTGGCCCGCAGCGCCGGGGCTTCAGCCCCGGGTGAGGTAGTCTTTCAGATAGAGGATCCCCTGGCGATAGCCCTCCAGCCCCAGGCCCATGAAGGTCTTGACACAGGCCAGGCGGGCGTAGGACACCTGGCGGAAGTCCTCCCGCTGGGACACGTCGGAGATGTGGACCTCCACCGCCGGGATCTGGACCGCCTTCAGGGCGTCCAGGATGGCCACGCTGGTGTGGGTGTAGGCCGCGGGGTTGATGACGATGCCGTCAAACTTCCCCAGGGCCTGCTGGATCTTGTCCACAATGGCCCCCTCGTGGTTGGACTGGAAGACCTCCACCCCCAGGCCCGCCTGGGCGCAGGTGTCCTCCACCAGGGCCACCAGGGCGGCGTAGTCCTGCCTGCCGTAGAGGTCGGGCTCCCGGATGCCCAGCAGGTTCAGGTTGGGGCCGTTAATCACTAAAATGTTCATAGGCCTCCTCCAGCTTTTGGGCCACCCGCTCCACCGGGCCGTCGTTGGCCAGGGTGAGGTCGGCAAACTTCCGGTACATGGGCAGGCGGATGGTGTACATCCCCTCCAGGCTGCCCTTCATGGACAGGGGCCGGCCCTTCCGGGGGAGCTTGGACAGCTCCCGCTCCAGGAAGAAGATCACCCCGTTCTGGTGGAGGCTGGGGTAGTTCTCCGGCCGGGTGACGCAGCCCCCGCCGGTGGCGATCACCAGGCCGGAGGCCTTGCCCAGCTCCCGGAGCAGGGCGCTCTCCTGGGCCCGGAAGGCCTCCTCCCCCCGGTGGGTGATGAACTCCCCGGGGGACATGCCCAGAATCTTTTCCAGCTCCACGTCGGTGTCCACAAAGGGCCGGTCCAGAAGCTCGGCCAGGGCCCGGCCCACGGTGGACTTGCCGCAGCCGGGCATGCCCACCAGGATGCGGTTCTCCTTCCGCCCCCGGAGGGTGCGGTAGACCTCCTGGGTGCGGATGGCGGGGATGACCTCCCCGGTGAAGAGCTGGGCGGCGCACCGGGCCTGCTCCACCAGCATATACAGCCCCCCCAGGTTGGGGATGTCCAAGGCCTCCGCCTGCTGGAGCAGGGCGGTGCGGAAGGGGTTGTAGATGAGGTCCAGCACCCCCTCGCAGGCGGGGAACTGGCGCAGGTCCACCGGGGCGGCGGCGGTGTTGGGATACATCCCCACGGGGGTGGCGTTGACGATGACGGCGGCGTCCTTGTGCCGCTCTAGGTTGTCGTAGTTGTCCTCGCCGCTGCGGGAGATCACCACGACCTCCCCCGCCCCCAGCTTCCGCAGGATGTACTGGACCGAGAGGCTGGCCCCGCCGGAGCCCAGCACCAGGCACTTGCGCCCCAGGATGCGCACCCGGCTCTTCCACACCATGGCCTCGAAGCCGGCCGCGTCGGTGTTGTCCCCCAGGAGGGAGCCGTCCAGCTGCTTGAGGACGGTGTTCACACTGCCGATGGCGGCGGCGGCCGAGGTGAGGTCGTCGCAGATGTCCATCAGGGTCTTCTTATAGGGGATGGTGACGTTGAGCCCCTGGAAGTCCCGCACCCGGAGGAAGTCCCCCAGTTTGTCCGGCGGGATCTCGAAGAGCTCATAGTCGTAGTTTCCGAACAGGGCATGGAGCTCCGGGGAATAGCTGTGGCCCAGTTTTTCTCCCAACAGTCCGCAGCGCATCAGATCACCTCACTGTAACTTCCGAGATACTGGAACTCCTCGCACACCGAGGACAGGTCATCCACCATGCGGATGAACTCGTCGGAGTACACCGACGTCTCCAGGTCAAAGTAGAACATGAACTCAAACTCCCGCTCGGGGAGGGGGCGGCTCTCCAGCTTGATGAGGTTCAGCCCCAGGGCATAGAACCGGGCCAGGATCTGGTACAGGGAGCCGGGCCGGTGGGGCAGGACCACCATGAGGGAGGTCTTGTCCGCCCCGGGATAGATCTCCAGCTTCTTGGAGATGCAGATGAACCGGGTGTAGTTGTTGCCCCGGTCCTGGATGTCGGCGGCCAGCCGCTCCAGGCCATAGAGCTCCACGCAGCTGTAGGAGCAGATGGCGGCCACGTCGGTGCGCTCGGACTGGGCCACGGCGGCGGCAGCGGCGGCGGTGTTCTCACAGGGGGTGACCTTCACGTCCTTCCCCAGCTTTTCCAGGTAGCTGGTGCACTGGCTGATGGCCTGGGGGTGGGAGAAGATCTCCTTGACGTCTTCCATCCTGGTGCCCTTCTTGGCCACCAGGTTGTGGTCGATCTTCAGCCGGGTGGAGCGGACGATCTTGAAGCTGCTGTGGCGGAGCATCAGGTCGTAGATCTGCTTCACCGAGCCGGCGGTGCTGTTCTCCAGGGGGAGCACGCCGTAGTCGCAGAAGCCGTTCTCAATGGCGGAGAAGACGCTGTCGAAGGAGCCGAAATACATCACCTGGGGGTGCTTGAAGAACTTCTCGCAGGCCAGCTGGGAATAGGCCCCCTCCACCCCCTGGCAGGCCACCGTGGCGGAGGGGGGGAAGAGCTTGGGGGTGGTCTCGATGGCGGTCTCGATCTCCTTCCGCAGGGCGGAGGGCTGGGGGTTCACCGCGTGCTGGTACCCCCGGCTGATCTCAAAGAGCATGGACCACAGGGCATAGCCGTACTGCGCCAGCTCCGGGGGGAGCTTGGACGCGATGTCCGCCAGCTTCTCCCGCTCCCGGGCGGGGTCCAGGGTGGGCAGGCCCTGCTCCTTCTTGGCCTGGGCCACCCGGGTCACTACGTCCATCCGCTGGGCGAAGGCCTTGACCAAGGTGTCGTCGATGGTGTCGATCTCTTTCCGCAGTTGCTCTAAGTTCATGTTCTCTCGCTCCTTTTCTGCTGCTCCAGCAGCGCGTCGTATACGGCGATGGCCGCCGCCGCCTCCACGCAGGGCACCGCCCGGGGGACGATGCAGGGGTCGTGGCGGCCGTGGATCACTAACGTGGTATTCTCCCTCCGGGAGAGGGACACGCTCTCCTGGGGCTGCCCGATGGAGGGGGTGGGCTTCACCGCCGCCCGGAAGAGCAGGGGCATGCCGTTGGTGATGCCCCCCAGAATCCCCCCGGCGTGGTTGGTGCGGGTGCGCACCCGCCCGGCCTGGTCGAAGTAGAAGGGGTCGTTGTTCTGGCTGCCCCGGAGGGCGGCCGCGGCAAAGCCGGCGCCGAACTCCACCCCTTTCACCGCCGGGATGGCGAAGGCCAGCCAGGCGATGCGGTTCTCCATGCCATCCAGCATGGGGTCCCCCAGGCCGGCGGGCAGGCCCAGGACGGCGCACTCCACCACGCCCCCCAGGGAGTCCTGTTCCTCCCGGGCCTGGGCGATGGCGGCCTGCATGGCCTGGCCCGCCCCGTCGTCCAGGACGGGGAAGGGTTTCCCCCCCGGGGCCAGCAGAGCCTCCCCGGTGAGGTCCACCGGGTCATAGCCGGCGTCGGGAATCCCCCCCACGGCGGCGATGTGGGCCCCCACCAGGATGCCTTTCCGGGCCAGGATCTGCTTGCAGATCCCCCCGGCAATGCACAGGGGGGCGGTGAGCCGCCCGGAGAAGTGGCCGCCCCCCGCCACGTCCTGAAAGCCGCCGTACTTCACCTGGGCGGTGTAGTCGGCGTGGCCGGGGCGGGGGATGTCCCATCGAAGCCCGCGGGCAAAAGAAAGGGACTCAAAGTTTTCCCAGGTCTGCAAAAGGAGCGTGTCCAGTTCTGTCTTTGACGGATGGATGCTCCAGTTATGGTTGTCGGCGCTGGCGAGCTGGAGCATATCGCCGACCAGCCGTGACATACGGCGTCCTTCCGAGTCGATCGTCTGAAGAAAAGAACTGTCGTTTTCCATAATCCCGTTTTTTACGGCGTCTACATTGCTGAGGATCACGGTGAGAGGGGAACGCAGCTCATGAGAAGCAGATGCAACGAATTGCATCTGTTTTTTTCTGTTCTCCTGAAGGGGGCGGATCATCCGTCCGGTAAAAAACCAGAAAAAGATGAGAAGTACGCAGACTGCCGCGAGGTCGGCCAGCAGAAACAAGATCCGCTGCCGGATGATCTGCT
>DXDK01000074.1 GCA_019115545.1 Candidatus Evtepia faecavium | reverse complement strand
GTGAAGGCCGAGACCACCGGCCGCCGGGGCAGCCCGGCCAGGAAGGCGGCGATCTTCCGATAACTGGGCCGGAAGTCCTGGCCCCACTGGGAGATGCAGTGGGCCTCATCCACCGCCACCTGGGCGATCTCCTGGTCCCCCAGCAGGGCGGCGAAGCCCTCGTTCTCCAGCCGCTCCGGGGCCACGTAGAGGAGTCGATACGCCCCCGCCCGGATCCCCCGGCACACCTGGCGGAACTCCTCCTCCCCCAACGAGCTGTTGAGGAAGGCCGCCGGGATTCCCGCCCCCTCCAGGGCGGCCACCTGGTCCTTCATCAGGGAGATCAGGGGGGAGAGCACCAGGGTGAGCCCCGGTAGCAGCAGGGCGGGCACCTGGTAGCACAGGGACTTCCCCCCGCCGGTGGGCATCACCCCCAGGGCGTCCCGCCCGGCCAGGATGCCCCGGATCAATTCCTCCTGCCCCGGCCGGAAGGCCGTGTGCCCAAAATACTCCCGCAGCACCTGCAGGATCCGTTCCTCCGCCATGTTCCTTCCCCCTTCTCAAAGGTTTTCTTCCCTGTTATCCTACCACACCCCACCCCAAAACACAAAAGAAATTCCGCCGTCCAAAGGACGGCGGAATCCAAATCCAAATGCAATCCTGTTCAGCCGCAAGTGTGCCCGCCAGGGCATGTGCGGTTCGGGGAGTTCCCTTAAGCCGCCTTTTTCACTGCAGCCACGGGCTCTTCTCCCGCTGGGCCACCTTCCACTGGGCCACCTGCTGCCGGGTCAGGCGCAGGAACACGTTGGTCAGGTGGGAGCGCTCGGCCTCTTTGGGGCAGAGGAGGCTCACCGTCCGGGCCAGGTCCTCCTTCAGGGGGATGACCTTCACCGCCCGGTTGGGGATGAGGTCCAGCAGGGTGAGCCCCGGCAGCACGGTGATGCCCATGCCCTTCTCCACCAGGCCGATGGCCATCTGGTTCTCCTGGGGCTGGAAGTCCAGCCGGCTGGACTGGGCGAAGCGGTCAAAGATCTCCCGGATGGCGCTGCCGGCGTCGGTGCTCTCGTTGGTGGGGATGAACTGGTACTTCCCCACCACGTCCCAGATGGACACCGCCCGCAGGTGGGCCAGGTCGCTCTCCTCCCCCACCACCAGGTAGTAGCGGTCCTCGTAGAGGGGCAGGCTCTCCAGCCCGGTGGGGCAGCGGCCGGCGAAGAAGCAGCAGTCCAGCTTGTGCTCCTTCACCCCCTGCTCCCCAGTGAAGTAGTAGGGCTCGTTCTCCAGCTTCACCACCACCTCGGGGTAAAACTGATAAAAGTTTTCCAAAATCTCCGGCATCCACTGGGAGGCCACGCTGGAGAGGATGCCCACCCGGAGCAGCTCCTGCTTGCTCACCCGGGCGGCCTCCTGGAGGTGGTTCTCCATGGCCTCGATCTGCCGCATGATCTCCAAGAGGCCTATGCCGGCCTCGGTGGGGGTGACCCCCCGCTTGTCGCGGTAGAAGATCTTGACCCCCAGTTCGTTCTCGATGTTGTTGATGATGTAGCCCAGGCTTGGCTGGGTGTACCCCATGGATTGGGCCGCCCGGGTCATGGAGCCGCACTCCGCGGCCTTCAAAACCGGTGCATATTTTCCCATCGCTGATCCTCTCCTTGTGTGTGCGCTGTGGGTGGAATCGGAAGAGCTTTCCAGGGCCGATAACACGGCCGGACAAGATTATACCACATTCGACACAAAAAGTCTACTAGATTTTCTCTATGCCGACCTAAAGCCTCTCAATTTTACAAAGGGAAGGTCCGTGGAGTATACTAATCCGCAGCCCCACTTCCAGGGGGCCCCGGCGAAAAAAACGCCATACCGGTTCTGGCCGGGCCGCCTGTTCGCCCTTCTTCTTCCAAGCAGGCCCCGGGCTGTCCCTTCTGGGCGGGAGGGCCGGCCGCTTCCCCATCCCCGACCGGAACCCACTTTCCCTGTGTCATTTTTGATAGTAAAAAGCAGCCCGAAGGCGGGCTGCTTTTTACGTTTTGACAGAAAAGAAAGCGGGTGCAAGAAGTTTTTTAGTACGTTATAAGGGTTCTCAAGTTTACTTTTTTATGGACAGTTTCTATAATTAGTACTCGGTTTGTGCCATCTTTTTTAATTTCTTTTTCACAATTTCCAACGTTTACCAACCCCGGCGTGAAGGAGGGGCGACACCCCGGGGTTTCTGCCGGCCGCTGGCCGGCGCCGCACAATCCCATGCTCCCTCGGGAGCAAAAGATGTCAGAAAAGAGGTACTTGTATGAGCAATCAACCCGAAAAGAAAGGCGTCAGTGCAGTAGACTTCTTCTGCATTGGCTTCGGCGCCATCGTCGGCGTCGGCTGGGCCGTCTCCATCAACAGCTGGATGACCAGCTGCGGCGGCCCCATCCCTGCGGGCATTGGCTACATCCTGGCTCTGGTCATGATGGTCCCCATTGCCCTGTGCTACTGCGAGCTGGTTCCCATGCTCCCCGTGGCCGGCGGCGGTATGGCCTTCGCCTACCGCGCCTTTAACGAAACCGTGTCCTTCATCTCCGGCTGGGCTGCCTTTGGCGCTTTCGTGTCCATCATCCCCTGGGAGGCCATCCAGATCACCGACGTGCTGGGCTATCTGATCCCCAACATCAAGGCCGGTGACCCCCTCTACCAGATCGCCGGGACCGACGTGTACCTGGTCACCATCATCATCGGCACCATCTGCTCCCTGCTGCTGTTCGCCCTGAACATGCGCGGCCTGGCAGCTGCCGCCACCCTGCAGAAGGTGCTCTGCTTCGTCCTGGTGGGCGCCGGCATCGTGGGCGCCATCGCCTCCCTCGTTGGGGGCAACGCCAGCAACTGGCAGCCCATCTATGAGGTCACCGACCCCTCCATCTACGGCCCCGCTTCCGAGGGCCTCAAGGAGGTCTCCCACAGCAGCATGTTCGGCGGCATGATGGCCATCCTGGCCTCCGCCCCCTTCTTCCTGGCTGGGTTTGAGACCATCCCCCAGGGCGTGGAGGACGCCGGCGGCGACATCACCAACGTGGGTAAGACCGTGGTTATGTCCGTCGTCCTGGCCTGCATCTTCTATGCCATCCTGCTGATCTGCTTCGGCTATGCCTGGCCCTGGAAGGAGTTCGCCCACATGGAGAACCCCAGCGCCGCCACCGTGTTCACCTTCCTGTACAAGGGTATTGCCGGCGAGGTTCTCTACTGGCTGATCACCATCGGCGCCATCGCCGGCCTGTTCACCACCTGGAACGGCTTCTTCATGGCCTCCGCCAGCCTGCTGATGGGCATGGGCCGCGGCTATCTGGTGCCCCACATCTTCGCCAAGCAGAACAAGAACGGCATCCCCGTTCCCGGCCTGCTGGTGTGCCTGGTGCTGTCCCTCATCGGCCCCTTCCTGGGCGCCGGCCTCATTGGCGACATCACCTCCTTCTCCGCGGCGGCCTTCGTGCTGTCCTGGACCATCACGTCCTACTCCCTCATCCGCCTGCGGAAGACCGAGCCCGACCTGCCCCGGCCCTATAAGATCCCCGGCGGCATCGCCATGGGCGGCTTCTCCGCCATCGTGACCACCGTGGTGTTCATCCTGCTCTTCGTGCCCAACAACCCCGTGTACATGGGCAAGACCGCCAGCCTCATGTTCGTGGGCTGGATGGTCATCGGCGTCATCCTCTACCTGGTCTCCGCCGTGCAGCGGAACAAGACCACCAAGGAGGAGCGCAGAGCGGCCATGTTCAGCCACGCCAACGCCAACACCGAGGCGTAATTCCCGTCCCTTTCCCATCCACATCGCCCCATTTTCTCCGCGCACGCGCCCGGCCGGGAGGTTTCCCGCCAGGCGCGTGCGCTTTTGCACGGGATTTTGGTTTCCTGTTTTTTACATTTTGTATATTTTTCTTGCAATTTCTTGCCGTTTCCTGTAAAATAGTTTTACATGTCCCCATTGCAAGTAAAATTTTGAAAAAGAGAGAGTGATTCCCATGAACCAAGTGCTCGACGGCATTGACAAGGTTGTCACTGCCATCAGCGGGGTCCTGTACATGCCCTGGGTCCCCTTCCTGCTCCTGGCCGCCGGCCTGTTCTTCACCTTCCGCAGCAAGTTCATGCAGGTCCGCCTGCTGGGCGAGTCCTTCCGGGTGGTGTCGGAAAAGCCCAAGAACAAGGGGAGCGTCTCCTCCTTCGGGGCCCTGATGGTGTCCACCGCTTCCCGGGTGGGCACGGGCAACATCGTGGGCGTGTCCACCGCCATCTGCATGGGCGGCTACGGCGCCGTGTTCTGGATGTGGATGACCGCCATCCTGGGCGGGGCCACCTCCTTCATCGAGTCCACCCTGGCCCAGGTGTACAAGCGCAAGAACCCCGACGGCACCTTCTTCGGCGGCCCCTCCTACTACATGGAGACCGCCCTGAAAAAGCGCTGGCTGGGGGTCATCTTCGCCGTCATCATCATCCTCACCTACGCCGTAGGGTACAATATGCTGGCCTCCTACAACCTCCAGTCCTCCTTTGCCGGCTTCTCCTTCTATGGGGAGCACACCCCCCTGATCATCGGCATCATCCTGGCCGTCCTCTTCGCCCTGTGCGTCATGGGCGGGGCCAAGCGGCTGACCAAGATCACCGGCGCCCTGGTGCCTGTCATGGGCCTGTTCTACGTGGCCGTGGCCGTGGTGGTGGTGGTGGGCAACGCCTCCATCATCCCCGAGGTGTTCCGGAACATCTTCGTCAGCGCCTTTGACTTCCCCGCCATCTTCGGCGGCTTCACCGGCTCCTGCATGATGGAGGGCATCAAGCGGGGCCTGTACTCCAACGAGGCCGGTATGGGTTCCGCCCCCAACGCCGCCGCCACCGCCGACGTCTCCCACCCCGCCAAGCAGGGTCTGGTGCAGATGCTGGCCGTGTTCATCGACACCCTGCTCATCTGCTCCGCCACCGCCCTGATGTGCCTGTGCTCCGGCGTGGTGCCCACCCCTGAGGCCGCCGGCGCCCCCTATGTCCAGGCCGCCCTGCAGACCGCCCTGGGGGACTTTGGCCCGGTGTTCATCGCCGTGTCCATGGCCCTGTTCGCCTTCACCACCCTCATCGGCAACTACTACTACTGCGAGGGCTGCCTGCGGTTCATCTTCAAGAAGTTCCCCAGCCACCGGTTCATGACCGGCTTCCGCATCATCGCCGCCGTGGTGGTCATGCTGGGCGCCGTCATCACCATGCAGCTGGCCTGGGACACCGCCGACCTCTTCCAGGCCCTCATGGTCATCCTGAACGTGCCGGTGATCCTCTACCTCAGCCGCACCGCCATCCGGGTGCTGAAGGATTACACCACCCAGCGCAAGGCCGGGAAGAACCCCGAGTTCAAATCCGCCAGCGTGGGGCTGGAGGGCAAGACCGAGTGCTGGGAGGAGTGATCTCCCCCCGGCCCTGGCCCCTCCCCCCTTTCCTCTCCCAACCCCTGCCGGGACGATGCTCCCGGCAGGGGTTTTCCCGTGGCCTGGCCAGGCTGGAAATTTCTGTTTGTAAACTTTTTCTCTTCCCGCAAATCTTTTGTCTCCCTTTTTTCCAACTTTTTCGGTAGGCATCTTGCCTTTTGGTAATTCAGCCGTTATAATAGGAGTACGACTGTATAGAAATTCAACCTGCTGAGAGGGATGCGTATGTATCAGGTTATCATCGTGGAAGACGACCCCATGGTCGCCGAGATCGACAAGCAATATGTAGAGCACAACAGCAAGCTGTCCATTGCCGGGATCTTCCAGAACGGGCAGGACGCCCTGGACTTTGTCCGCACCCACCCCGTGGACCTCATCATGCTGGACTATTACATGCCCGTGATGGACGGCCGCACCTTCCTGGTCAAGCTCCGGGCGGAGGGCATCCTGGCTGACGTCATCATGGTCACCGCCGCCAGCGAGGCCCGCCACGTCAGCGAGCTGTACTCCTACGGCGTGTCGGACTACCTCATCAAACCCTTCGACTACAACCGCTTCCAGACCGCCCTGCAGAAGTTCGTGGCCCGGCGGGAGGCCTTCGCCGGGGACAAGGCCTTTAACCAGGAGGAGCTGGACAAAGTCATCGCCCCCGAGAGCCAGCGCAGCGGCCAGTTCGTGGACAAGGGGATCCACCCCGTCACCCTGGAGATCATCTGCTCCTTCCTCCGGGAACACAAGAGCGAGAAGCTCTCCATCGAGGACATCGCCAAGAACGTCTCCCTCTCCCGGGTGACCCTGCGGCGGTATATGAACTACCTCATCGACAAGAACAGCGTCATCGGCGGGGTGGACTACTCCACCGGCGGCCGGCCCTCGGCGGTGTACACCTACATCGGCAAGTAACGAAACCCGCCACCCAAACCTCCCGTGGGGCCCTCCCACGGGAGGTTTTTCGTCCAGACAGAAAGGAGCCCATCCATGGCAGAATTCTACACCCAGTTCATCCAGGAGACCTGGGCCGCCCCCGGCCGCATGGCCCACTGGTCCTATCACTACGGGGAACACTTCAACTACGGCTACGACGTCATCGACCCCCTGGCAGAGGCAGACCCGGACCGCCTGGCCATGCTCTGGCAGAACCACCGGGGGGAGGAACAGCGCCTGACCTTCCGGGATCTGAAAACCCTCAGCAACCAGGCGGCCAACCTCTTCCGCAGCCGAGGGCTTCGGCGGGGGGACGTGGTGATGACCGCCCTGCGCACCCACTGGAGCTACTGGATCGTGGCCCTGGCCGCCCACAAGCTGGGGCTGGTCCTCTCCCCGGTGTACTACCGCCTCACCGCCGAGGACTTCCGCTACCGGATGGAGAAGGCCCGGGTCCAGTGCGTCGTCACCTGCCGGGAGGGCCCGGCGGCGGAGAACATCTGGGCCGCGGCGGAGGCCGCCCAGGTCCCCCACCGCTTCGCCCTGGGCCCCGGGGAGGACGGGTTTGCCGACCTCCTGGCCGCCCTCCCCCACCAGCTCGACACCCTGGACCGGGTGGAGACCCTAGTCACCGACCCCCTGCTGCTCTACTTCACCTCGGGGACCACGGGGCTGCCCAAGGGGGTCCTCCACGACCACGCCTTCCCCCTGGCCAACTACTGGGGGGCCCGGTATATGCAGGACGTGCACAAGGGCTCCCGCCACTTCGCCACCGGGGACACCGGCTGGGAGGTGGTCTCCGGCACCAAGTTCTATGGCCAGTGGCTCCTCCAGGGGACCCTGCTGGTGTATGACTACGACCGCTTCCCCCCGGAAAAGGTCCTCGCCTTCCTCTCCCAGGCCCGGGCCACCAGCATCATGGCCCAGCCCACGGTGTACCGCCTGCTCACCCAGGTGGGGATGGACCGGTACGACCTCTCCTCCATCACCAACTACGCCGTGGGGGGGGAGAAGCTCCCCCCCGACCTGGCCCAGACCGTCCTGGCCCAGACCGGCCACCCCCTCTACGAGGGGTACGCCCAGTCGGAGGCCGGCCTCATCGCCTCGGCCTCCCAGGTGATGGGCCGGAAGGAGGGTTCCGTGGGGGTCATCCTCCCCAAGTACCACGTGGAGATCCTCCAGGAGGACGGCACCTTCGCCCCCCCGGGCGTGCCCGGGGAGATCATCCTGGTGGCCGACGGCGGCCGCCGCCCCGAGGGCCTCATGATGGGCTACCTGGACGACGAGGAGGCCAACCGCCGCCTGTGGGACGGGGACTATTTCCACACCGGGGACCTGGCCACCCGGGACGAGGACGGGTTCCTCTATTACCGGGGGCGGTTTGACGGCATCATCAAGACCAAGGGCTACCGGGTGAGCCCCGTGGAGATCGAGGACGCCCTCTCCCGCCACCCGGCGGTGGCCGAGTGCCTGGCGGTGGGAGAACCCGACCCCGACCTGGGGCAGAAGGTGAAGGTCTATGTGGCCCTGGCCCCAGGGTACGCCCCCTCCCCCGCCCTTCGGGAGGAGCTGATGGCCTTCCACAACGAGGCCTGCGCCGGGTTTAAAAAGATCCGGGACCTGGCCTTCGTCCCCGCCCTGGCCCACAACGCCAACGGAAAGCTGATCCGGGGGCAGTTTCGGGAGGGGAAGGGGTGAGGCAGTTTTTCCCCCGCCCTTGTTTGACAGGATTTTCCAGTATAATATCGTATAATCGCCGTGTACCCGCCCGGGTACACGGCGTTTTTTCGTCTTGACCACCCACCAAAGAAAGGGGTTTTTTCCATGGCCGTCGCCTACACCACCCACCACCGGGATCTCACCGTGGCCCTGGCCGGGGAGATCGACCACCACCGGGTCAAGGGCCTGCTCCAGGACCTGGACCTGGTGCTGGAGGAGGTCCTCCCCCGCCGGCTCACCGTGGACTGCTCCGGCATCACCTTCATGGACAGCTCCGGCATCGCCGTCCTCCTCCGCCTGTGGCAGCGGATGGAGGCCCTGGAGGGGACCATCCAGGTCACCGGTCTGCCGGAGCAGCCCGCCCGGGTCCTCCGGGCCGCAGGGCTCCAGCGGCTCATCCCGCTTACCGGAAAGGAGAGTACAACCTGATGCGCACCATCCAATACACCAACCAGGTCAGCCTGGTGTTCCCCTCCCGCTCGGCCAACGAGGCCTTCGCCCGCACGGCGGCGGCGGCCTTCGCCGCCCAGCTGGACCCCACCCTGGACGAGCTGGGGGACGTGAAAACCGCCGTCAGCGAGGCGGTGACCAACGCCATCGTCCACGCCTACCCGGACACCCTGGGAAAGGTGGAGGTGAAGCTCCGCCTCTACCCCGGCAACCAGCTGGAGCTCATCGTCCGGGACTGGGGGGTGGGCATCCCGGACATCGAGAAGGCCCGCACCCCCCTCTTCACCACCGGCAACGAGGAGCGCTCGGGAATGGGCTTCACCATCATGGAGAGCTTCATGGACAGCGTGAAGATCCGCTCCACCCCCGGCAAGGGGACCACGGTGACCATGCGCAAGCGCTTCGCCCTCCGGGCCGGGGGGAAGGGGTGATCCCTGCCGACACCGCCACCCTTCTCCAGGCCGCCCAGGCCGGGGACCAGGCGGCCGCCCAGCGCCTGGTGGAGGCCAACCAGGGCCTGGTGTGGAGCGTGGTCCGCCGCTATCTCCCCAGCGGCCAGGACCGGGAGGACCTCTACCAGCTGGGCTGCCTGGGGCTGCTGAAGGCCATCCAGGGGTTTGACCTGGCCTTCGGCACCCAGTTCTCCACCTACGCCGTGCCCAAGATCGCCGGGGAGATCCGCCGCTTCCTCCGAGACGACGGCCTGGTGAAGGTCAGCCGGGGGCAGAAGGAGCAGGCCCAGGCCATCTGCCGGGCCCGGGACCGGCTCACCGCCCAGCTGGGCCGGGAGCCCACCCTGTCGGAACTGGCCCAAGACACGGGCCTGACCCCGGAGGACATCGCCGCGGCCGACCTGGCCACCGCCTCGGTGGCCTCCCTCCAGGCCGAGTCCGGCGAGAGCGGCCTGGCCCTGGAGGGGATGGTGGCCTCCCCGGAGGAGGACCTGGTGGAGCGGGTGGCCCTGCGCACCGCCATCGGCCGCCTGCCGGAGCGGCAGCGGATGCTCATCCTCCTGCGGTACTACAGGGGCCTCACCCAGGACAGGACGGCGAAGATCCTGGGGGTGAGCCAGGTGCAGGTCTCCCGGCTGGAGAAAAAGGCCCTCCAGTTTCTCCGCCAGGAGCTCCGGGAGGATTAGAGGGCCGCCCAGGCCCTCTCGTCCACCACCCGGTCCCGGGCCCCCACCTGGGCCCAGGAGAAGTCCCGGACCAGCTCCCGGGGGCGCACCGGCGCCGGCCGGGGCTGGAGCCCCGCCAGATAGGCCAGCAGCCCCGTGACCTTCTCCGGGGTGGAGTTGGCCCGGAGGCAGCCCACGTCCAGGTCCCGGTCCCGCTTGGCCAGCCGGCGGCCGTCGGGGGCCAGGAGGAGGGGAACGTGGCAGTAGGCCGGCGCCGGGTAGCCCAGCTGCTCCAGCAGCCAGATCTGCCGGGGGGTGGAGGAGAGCAGGTCCCACCCCCGCACCACCCGGGTGATCCCCATAGCCCCGTCATCCGCCGCCACCGCCAGCTGATAGGCGTACACCCCATCCGACCGGCGGAGGATGAAGTCCCCGCAGTCGGTGTCCAGCCGCTGGGCCTGGGGGCCGTAGTTGCCATCCACAAAAGACACCGTCTCCGCCGGCACCGCCACCCGCCAGGCCGGCTTCCGGCCGGTGGCCAGCCTGGCCGCCCGCTCCGCCGGGGAGAGGCGGCGGCAGCGGCCGTCGTACACCCGGGCCCCGTCGGCGGCGTGGGGGGCGGAGGCCGCCAGCAGCTCCCTCCGGGTGCAGAAGCAGGGATAGACCAGGCCCGCCTCCGCCAGGCGGTCAAAGGCGGCCTGGTAAACGGCGGTGCGGTGGCTCTGGGTATACACCGTGTCCCCCGGCTGCCAGCCTTCGTCCCAGTCCAGCCCCAGCCAGCGCAGATCCTCCGCCAGCTGGGGGAGATAGGCCGGCTTGCACCGGTCGGGGTCCAGGTCCTCCATCCGCAGGACCATCTCGCCCCCCAGGCTGCGGACGTCCAGCCAGGCCAGCAGGGCGGCGAAGAGGTTCCCCAGGTGCATCCGCCCGCTGGGGCTGGGGGCAAAGCGGCCCCGGATGGGTGTGTTCACAAAAATTCCCCCTCTTGGTTTTCTTCGCCCCATTGTACCACGGCCCCGGCCCCGTGGCAAATGGGGCCTTTCGCCTTGCCTTTCCGGGGGATTTATATTAAAATAGAGGAAATAATTCCCGCGCCCGCCCTCGGCAGGGGGCGGACGCGCCCCCCCATAGAAACACAGAAAGGAAGATCCCCCATGTCCGTTGATGCCGTTCGCGCATACCTCACCCCCTTCGGCCTGGCCGACAAGGTTCAGGAGTTCTCCGTCTCCAGCGCCACCGTGGAGCTGGCCGCCCAGGCCGCCGGGGTCATCCCCGCCCGCATTGCCAAGTCCCTCTCCTTCAAGGTGGGGGACCGGGCCGTCCTCATCCTCGCCGCCGGGGATGCCAAGGTGGACAACCAAAAGTTCAAGGCCGCCTTCCACACCAAGGCCAAGATGCTCACCCCCGAGGAGGTCACCGGCCTGGTGGGCCACGCCATCGGCGGGGTGTGCCCCTTCGCCATCAAGGACACCACCGACGTCTACCTGGACCAGTCCCTGCGGCGGTTTGACACCGTCTTCCCCGCGGCGGGCTCGGCCAGCAGCGCCGTGGAGCTCACCTGTGACCAGCTGGAGCAGTGCGCCCAGAACTTCCAGGGCTGGGGAGACTTCTGCAAGGGCTGGCAGAGCCAACCCTGACCCCCATCCCACCGGCACGGTGACCCCGCCCCCCGTCTGAGTGCCCCGGCGCATGAAAACGGCCCCCGCTCTCTCCCGAGCGGGGGCCGTTTTGGCTGGAACATACGGTTTTGGGGGCCTTCCTCACTGCCCGAACTGCCGCCCCAGCAGGTCCAGCAATTCCCCCGGGGTGGCGGCCAGGGCCAGGGCGCCGGCGTCCACCATGGCCTGGGGCTCCCCATACCCCCAGGTCACCCCAATGGTGGGGATGCCGTGGGCCTTGGCCCCCAGCACGTCGTAGTCGGTGTCCCCCACCATCACCGCCTGGCGGGGGCTGCCGGTGCGGGCGAGGAGGTGGGTGAGCACATCCGCCTTGGTCTCCCGCCCCGCCTCGGGGTCGGCGCCGGCGATCTCGTCAAAATAGGCGGCCAGGTGGAAGTGCTCCAGCACCTCCACCGCAGTGACCTGGGGCTTGGAGGTGGCCACGCACAGGGCCAGGTCCCGGTCCCGGAGGGCCCGGAGGAGGTCCTCGATCCCCGGGTAGGGGGCGTTCTCAAACTTGCCGATGGGGACGTACCGGGCCCGGAAGATGCGGATGGCCTCCTCGATGCCCGCCTCCGGCACCCCGAACCGGGCGAAGGTCTGCCGCAGGGGCGGGCCCACGAAGGCCCGGAGCTGGTCCCGGTGGTCCACCTGGATGCCGAAATGCTCCAGGGCGGGGAGGGCGGAGTTCATGATCCCCGGGCCGGAATCGGTGAGGGTGCCGTCTAAGTCAAAGAAAATGGCGTTGCGCATGGTGGTTGTCCTTTCCAATCACGATTCAGAGACCCCATTATACGCCAGCGCGCCCCCCAATGCAAGGCCCCCCGCCCGGGTTCCGGGCGGGGGCCGTTTTCATGCTTCCCTCTGAAACACATGGACCCGGAAGGAGACGGTGACATCCAGGGCCTCCAGCGCCCCCAGCCTGGCCGCCCCCGCCTTGGGGGTCTTCCAGAAATAAGGGGTCATCTGGAACAGGTCGGCGATGGCCTGGGGGTCGGGGAGGTGAGCGGTGAAGTCCACTTCCCGGATCTCCCGGTAGGCAAAGCCGGGGTAGGGGGTCTGCTTCTCCTCATTGGGATAGGGCCGGTCGTAGAGGACCTGCTTCAGCTCCCACAGGTGCCGGGCCCCGGGGACCACGTAGAGGAACCAGCCCCCCGGCTTCAGCACCCGGGCAAACTCCTCCAGGGCCAGGGGGGAGAAGCAGTCGATGAGCAGGTCCACCGCCTGGTCGGCCACCGGCAGGTGGTACACCGAGGCCACGGCGAACTCCCCCTCCGGCACCCGCTTGGCCGCCCGGCGCAGGGCGTGCTTGGACAGGTCCACCCCCGCCAGCCGGGGCCTTTTGCCCCCCTGGACCAGGGTTTGGAAGAGGCCGGCGCTGTAGTACCCCTCCCCGCAGCCGGCGTCCAGCAGGGCGGGGCGGTCCGGGGCGTGGGCCAGGGCCAGCTGGGCCAGGGCCTCCCGGAGGGGGGCGTAGTATCCCCCGTCCAGGAAGCGGGTCCGGGCGGCGGCCATGCCCTTGTCGTCCCCGGGGTCCTTGGCGTGCTTTTGGTTGGCGGGGAGGAGGTGGACATACCCCGCCGCCCCCCGGTCAAAGCTGTGCCCCTGGGGGCAGACATACCGGCTTTTCTCCCGCTCCAGGGGCCGGGCGCAGAGGGGGCAGCGAAAGAGACTTTCCATGGCAGCAACCTTCCTTTCCGGGGCAGATTACAGGGCCACCACGGCCTTCACCAGTTCCGGAGGCTTCTCCGCCATGAGGCGGAAGGCGGCCTCCACCTGGCCAAGGCCCTGGAAGCGGTGGGTGATCAGGGGCACCGGGTCCACCCGGCCGTATCGCAGCAGGGCCAGGAGCTTTTCCATCCTCCCCCGGCCCCCGGGGCACTCCCCGCCCCGGATGGTCTTGTTGCCCATGCCGAAGCCGTAGCGGACGTTGTTGATGGGCAGGTCCCCGTAGGTGGTGAAGTAGTTCACATTCCCCACGGTGCCGCCCCAGCGGACCATGGCCACCGCCTGCCCCAGGGCCTCGGTGCCGCCCCCGGCGCAGATGCAGCAGTCGGCCCCCTGCTTGTCCGTGAGGGCATAGACCTGGCGGGTGACGTCCCCTTCCTTATAATTGAGGACATCGGTGGCCCCGTAGAACTTGGCCAGCTCCACCCCCGCCTTTCGGCTGCCGATGGCCAGGATCCGCCCCGCTCCCCGGAGCCGGGCCCCGGCGATGGCCATGAGGCCCACGGGCCCCACCCCCATCACCACCACGGTGTCCCCGGGCTGGACGTCGGCCAGCTGGGCCCCGTAGAGGCCGGTGTTGAGCATGTCGGCAGCCATCACCGCCCCCTCCCAGGAAACCCCCGGGGGGATCCGGGCGGCGTTGGCGTCCAGGTCCCGGATGAGGGCGTACTCCGCCATGAGGCCGTCCTCACTGTTGGAGAGCTTCTGCCCGGTGATCAGGCCGCTGCAGTGCTGGTGGGCCCCCAGCTGGGAGGGGACCGTCCGCCAGTCCGGAGTCACCGGGGGGACCACCACGATCTCCCCCACCTGGAAGTCGCGGACCCCCTCCCCCACGGCCACCACCTCCCCCAGGCCCTCGTGGCCCAGGATGCGGTGAGGGGCCAGGCAGTTTATGGCCACGTTGTGGACGTCCGAGGTGCAGGGGGCCACCAGCAGGGGGCGGATGACCCCGTCCACCCCGGTGGGGCGGGGGACCTCCTTCTCCACCCAGCCGGCCCGGCCCTGGGACAGATAGGCAAACGCGCGCATGGGAAACCCTCCTTATCGTCATGATTTCCCCCAGTGTAGCACAGCCGGCGGGCGGGCGCAAGGGCGGTCAGCCCACCTCCGCCCCGCCCCACTCCACCACGGTGAAGCCGGTGCGGGGGGTGGGGGTGAGGGTTTGGGGCCGGACCTCCACCGGCGCCTCCAACCCCTGCCAGGCCATGAACACCCGAAGGAGGGTGTCCGGGGCGGGGGAGATGGTCAACGCGGCGTTCTGGGTGTAAACCTCCTCCTGGAAGGCAATCAGGTTGTAGGGGTTGCCCTCCATCCTGGGCAGCCAGTAGATGAGAAACTCGTTGGCCTCCCGCTCCGTGAGGCCCAACTGGGCCAGGGCTCCCTCCAGGAAGGCGGCGGTTTCCTCTCCCGGGATCACGAAGCCTTCTGAGAAGTCATACTCCACCGGGGACCCCCCCTCCCAGAAGAGGCAGTAGTAGTCCCGGCCGGTCTCCGGGTCGGTGAGGGTGCCGTCGGGGTGGGCGGTGACGGTCCACCCATCCCCATAGGCGGGGTAGGTGGTGGTGAGCCGGCCGTTGTAGTCCAGCTGGATGGAGACGGTGGTCTCCTCCTGGGGGTAGAGGTAGAGGACGGGCTTGGCGCTCACCGCCCCCCGGTCCTCCCCGCAGCCCGCCAGGGCCGCGGCCAGGACCAGGGCCAGGAGAAGGGACAGGTACTTTTTCATGGAACACAACCTCCTTTTTCCGTGGGGTGGTTTGGGGCAGGGCTTTCCTCCCTGATATTCATTTAGACGAAATCCCCCGGAAAATGTTCCCGGTTTTCTCCCCTTTCTCGGAAAAATGCCCCCGGCAAGGGCGCACAAAACCCCCAGCCCCCGCCGGAGGAAATCCGGCGGAACCCACAAACCCCGGCCCCCTCCCCCGCCGCCGGGGGCCGGGGGCTGACTTGTCTTTTCCCCAAAGTGTGATATAATGGCCCGGAAAGCGGCCCTTCGGGGCCCTGCCAGGCCCAGCCCCTTGGGGGATCGGGGCCGCCGCGCCATTCACCCCATTCCCGCTCCGCAGACCGGCGCCCGCCGCCGGGGAAAGGAGGAACCCATGGAAGAACTCTTCACCCGCCTGGGGGTGATTTTTTCCCAGCTGGGAGACCAGGTCCAGGCCGCCCTGGAAAACCCAGACACCGGGGCCGCCATCGCCGCCGCCATTGACGTCATCCTGCCCGTTGCCTGCGGGATCCTGCGGGTGGTGGCCGTCCCCTTGGCCATTCTCATCATCGTCCGCTGCCTCATGTCCCTGTTCCGGGAGAAAACCGGGAAGGAGATCTGGGGCTGGCTCACCCTGGGCGACGGCACCCGGCTGGACCTGTGCCACTGGGAGAACGCCCTGGGCCGGGGGGCCTGGGCCGACGTGAGCCTGGACTTCCCCACCGTCTCCCGCAGCCACGCCGCCCTGCTCCGGGACGACAAGGGCAACTGGAAGCTCCAGCCCCTGCAGACGAAAAACGGCACCCGCCTCAACGGCAAGAAGGTCACCCACACCGTGCCGGTGCACAGCGGGGACATCCTGGACCTGGGGGGCGTGGGCATGGAGTTCTACGCCATCAGCGAGGCCGAGGAGCGGGAGCAGGCCATGCGCTGGGGGGTGGCTGAGCGCCCCCTGAGCCCCGGCCGCACCCTGGGCTACCTGATGGTGTTCCAGATCCTCATGGCCGTCCAGTGCCTGCCCGGCCGGGAAGGCCAGGAGATCGCCATGATCGCCGGGGCCTTCGCCATCCTCATGGCCGCCATGTGGGTGACCTATGGCATCTACCGCAGCCTGAAGCGCACCGCCTTCGAGGTGGAGACCATCGCCTTCTTCCTGTGCACCCTCTCCTTTGCCGTGGGGGCGGCCTATGACCCCACCACCCTGCTCACCCAGACCATCTGCGTCATCGCCGGCATCGCCGTGTTCCTGGTGCTCAGCGTGCTGCTGCGGGATTTAAAGTCCACCGTCTCCCTGCGCTGGCCGGTGGCCATCTTCACCTGCCTGCTGCTGGTGTTCAATGTGGCCCTGGGGGCCCAGATCTTCGGCGCCCGGAACTGGATCCACATCGGCCCCATCGGCTTCCAGCCCTCGGAGTTTGTAAAGATCGCCTTCCTCTTCACCGGGGCGGCCACGTTGGACCGTCTGTTCGCCCGGCGGAACCTGATCTTCACCATCCTCTTCTGCGGCTTCTGCATGGGCTGCCTGGCCCTGATGAGTGACTTCGGCACCGCCCTGATCTTCTTCGTGGCCCTGCTGGTCATCGCCTTCCTCCGCTCGGGGGACGTGGGCTTCGTGGCCCTCATGGCCACCGCCGCCGGGGCCGGGGGGTGGATGATCCTCCAGTTCAAACCCTACATCGCCAACCGCTTCGGGGCCTGGCGCCATGTTTGGGAGCACGCCACCGACTCCGGCGGCTTCCAGCAGACCCGCACCATGTCCGCCATCGCCAGCGGCGGCCTGTTCGGCAAGGGCACCGGGGACGAGGTCTTTTTGAAAAACATCGGCGCGGCCAACACCGACCTGGTCTTCGGGGTCATCAGCGAGCAGTTCGGCCTGATCCTGGCCCTGTGCGCGGTGTTCCTGCTGCTGGTGCTGGTGGTCTACGCCGCCCGGTGCGCCGCCACCGCCCGGTCCAGCTACTACGTCATCGCCGCCAACTCCGCCGCGGCCATGCTGGTCTTCCAGGCCACCCTGAACGTGCTGGGGGCGGTGGACATCCTCCCCCTCACCGGGGTCACCCTGCCCTTCGTGTCCCTGGGGGGCTCCAGCATGATCTCCTGCTGGGGGCTGCTGGCCTTCCTGAAGGCCGCCGACACCCGGCCCAACGCCAGCTTCACCCTGAAGCTGCCCAAGCGCATCCGGGGATGGATCCCCCCGGACGCCGACCGGATGTACGACGACCGCTACAACGGCTGGTACGACGACTATGACGAGGACGCCTATGACGACTACGGCGACGGCTATGACGAGTACGACGATTACGACGAGTATGACGACTACGAGGACGAGTACGACGACCGGTATGACGACGACAGCTACGACCCCCGGGGCGCTCCCCCGGGGCAGAAGGGGCTGGGCAGCTGGGACGATCTCCTGGACGGCCCCCTCTGGCCGGAGGGGGAGGACCCCCTCACCGGCCGGCCCCGCAACCCGTCCCGCCACCCGGAGGAAAGGGGGAAGCGACCGTGAAACGCCTGAAACGCCGGACCATCATCGCCCTGATCCTGGCCGCCGCCCTGGCCGCGGGGATGCTCTTCTTCCTGCTCCAGCTGGCCCTCAAGGGGAGCGACTGGGTGGGCTTCTTCGCCGCCCAGTACTACAACGCCGGGGCCATCTATGACCGGGACGGCACCCTCCTCTACAACGGGGAGACGGGGGAGTACGCCGAGAACCAGACCACCCGGGTGGCCACCCTCCACCTGGTGGGGGACCAGAACTTCGGCACCTCCCTGCGCTCGGTGCTGGCCGACCGGCTGACGGGGTACAACTTCGTCACCGGCACCTCCCTGGGCAGCCACGACGTCTCCCTCACCGTGGACGCCGACCTCAACGCCACGGCCTACGCCGCCCTGAACGGCCACCGGGGGGTGGTGGCGGTGTACGACTACACCACCGGGGACGTGCTGTGCCTGGTGAGCTCCCCCTCCTATGACCCGGAGAATCCCCCCTCCAACATCAACGACAACCCCGCCTACGAGGGGGTCTACCTCAACCGCTTCTTCTCCAGCACCTTCCCCCCGGGGTCGGTGTTCAAGCTGGTCACCACCGCGGCGGCCATTGAGGAGAAGAAGGATCTGGCCGACTTCCGCTACACCTGCACCGGCAGCCTGGAGGTGGAGGGGGACGTGATCACCTGCCCCTATGCCCACGGGACGGACATGGACATCAACCAGTGCCTGGCCACCTCCTGCAACGGGGCTTACGCCACCCTGGCCATGGAGCTGGGGGGCCGCACCCTGGGGGACTACACCGACCAGGCCGGCCTGCTGGACTCCCTGAACGTCAACGGCATCTCTACCGCCGCCGGCAGCTTCGTGGCCGAGCCCGACGGCAGCGCCTACCTGGGCTGGTCCGGGGTGGGCCAGGACAAGGACCTGGTGAACCCCTGCTCCCTGCTGGCCTTCATGGGGAGCATCGCCAACGAAGGGGAGGCCGTGGTGCCCAACCTGGTGGGCAGCGAGACCATCCGGGGCACCGCCATCCCCGCCGCCCTCCCCGCGGGGAAGGACACCTATGAGACCTACAGCCCGGAGACCTGCCAGCGGCTGAAAGAGATGATGCGCAACAACGTGGTCAGCCAGTACGGCCAGAGCCAGTTCGGCGAGCTGGCGGTGTGCGCCAAGTCGGGCACCGCCGAGGTGGGCGGCGGGGCGGAGCCCCACGCCTGGTTCGCCGGCTTCATCGACGATGCAGACCACCCCCTGGCCTTCGTGGTCCTGGTGGAAAACGGCAGCGCCGGGGCCCGGGTGGCCGGCTCCGTGGCCGCCCAGGTGCTGGCCCAGGCCACGGCAGACTAAAATCCCCAGCCACAGAAAAAGACCGCTTGCGGCGCTGCCGCAAGCGGTCTTTTGCTTGCTCTCCGTTACTTGATTCCCCAGGCGGGGCGGAGGCCCTCCAGATCCTTCACCACCGCCGGGGGGATCACCCGGTCGCATCCCAAGGCCCGCAGGTGGAGGGTGACGGTGGCCACCTGCTCCAGGCACTCCAGGCGGTAGTGGGCCTGCTCCATGCTCTCCCCCCAGGTCACCGCCCCGTGGTACTCCAGCAGCAGGGCCCGGTACTCCCGGCAGAAGGGGGCCACGCTGTCGGCCACCCCCTGGGACCCCGGCAGGGCAAAGGGGGCCACGGGGACGGTGCCCAGCTGGACCACCGCCTCCTGGAGCACCGGCCGGTCCAGGGGGATGCCGGCGGCGGCAAAGGCCGTGGCCGCCGGGGGATGGGCGTGGACCACCGCCCGGACATCGGGGTTCTCCCGATAGATCCGCAGGTGCATCTTGGTCTCCGAGGAGGGCTTGCGGGTGCCTTCCAGAAGGGCCCCGTCCAGGGTGATCTTCACCAGCATGTCCTCGGTCATGTCCCCCTTACACACCCCGGTGGGGGTGACCCAGAGGGCGTTCTCCCCCACCCGGACGGAGAGGTTGCCGTCGTTGGCGGCCACCAGCCCCCGCTGGTAGATCTTCCGCCCGGCGGCCAGGATGTCGGCCTTGGCCTGGGCGTCGGTGGGATAGGCGGTCATCGCGCGCCCCCCTTCCCAAACACCTTCGCGAAACTCTCGTCAAAAGGCGGGTAGCAGATCCCCTTCTCCGTGACGATGGCGGTGATGAGGCTGTGGTCGGTGACGTCGAAGGCGGGGTTGTAGCACTTCACCTCCGGCAGGGCGGAGGGCTTTTCAAAGAACATCTCCTTGATCTC